>NZ_NFIL01000028.1:0-36309 GCF_002161755.1 Flavonifractor sp. An4
CTTCCGGCGGACAACTGACCGGCTGACAGAGTTCCGGCGTAAATAACCGGCTCTATGTTTCCGGCGTTTGGGTCATTTTCTGGCCGGCGTTTTAGATTTTTTACCGTCCGGCGTTGACACTCCTGGCAGAGGAAGGTATTTCAGGCCCTGAAAGAAGTCCAGGAGGTAACCTTTGCAGAGGTGCCAATCATGGAGCATTCCCAGCTCTCCGGACATATCGTAGCCGCTATGGAGGTAAGCGATGTGCGGATCCAGGTCTATGAGGGAGCGGATAAGGCCACACTGCAGGCAATTCTCCAGGCAGCAAAGTCATGCTGAACGATTTCAACTGCAGCTGCCCGGTGTACATTGCCTGCGGATACACAGACCTGCGGCGAGGCATTGACGGACTGGCCAACCTAGTAAAGGCCCAGTTCCAGATGGATCCCTTTCAGCGGGCGCTGTTTCTGTTCTGCGGAAGACGGCGGGACCGGATTAAGGCGCTGTACTGGGAGGGAGACGGCTTTCTGCTGTTGTATAAGCGCCTGGAGAGCGGCAGTTTCCAATGGCCCAGAAGCACAGAGGAAGTGCAGGCCTTAACACCACAACAGTACCGCTGGTTGATGGAGGGGCTGAAGACAGAGCAGCCGAAGGCAAACAAAGCAGTGAGCGGTCTGAGTGCAATATAATACGGGAAAGCATTGAAAACACTGGCTTTTTGTCCCATTTTGTGGTATCATTTTCCTATTGCATACGCCGCTCCAAAAGTGCAGCTTGACCGCAGATGATGGTGCATCGTCACCGCTGGAATGGTGCACCCATTCCGCCGAAATGGTGCATGGCGGCCGCGGGCGTGGTGCATTGGGCCGCCATGCGGAAAATTACTCGGGGATGCCCTTACGCTTTCGCATGGATTCGCCCTCAATTTGGATGGTATAGGCGTTGTAGATGATTCGGTCACAGATGGCGTCGGCCAGGGTGGGGTCGTACAGGTTCTCGTGCCACTCGCTGGTATCATACTGGGAACAGAAGATGGTGGAGGCCACCTTGTTCCGGGCCTCTACCAGTTCCAGCACATCCCGGGCCTCTGCCTCCTTGAGGGGGTAGAGCAGCCACTCGTCCAGAATAAGCAGCTTCTCTTTCCTGAGCTTTTTCATGTAATCCCGGTAGGTTCCGTTAGCCCGGGCCACAGAGATCTCCACCAGCAGATCCGGCAGGCGGATATACCGGACGGAATAAAAGCTGCGGCTGGCAGCCATGCCAAGGGCGCAGGCCAAATAAGTCTTTCCAGCACCGGTGGCTCCCAGAATGATGACATTATGTGCTTCCTGGAGATAGGCGCAGGAGGCCAGGCGCAGGATCTGTTCCCGGTCCAGCTTTCGTTCCGGCAGGTACTCAATATTCTCTACGCAAGCGGCAGGGTCCGCGTAGCCGGCATTGCGGATGAGCCGGGTCAGGCGGTTGCTTTTCCGGGCGCTCCACTCCGCGTCTACCAGCATGGCAAAACGGTCCTCAAAGGATACCGCCTGGAACTGTGCATCCTCCAGTTGGGCGGAGAAAGCCTCCGCCATGACGCCCAGACGCATTTCATGCAATTTCCGTACCGTTTCATTGCTCAGCATGGTTATTCCCCCCTCTTGTAGTAGCCGGCGCCCCTGGTGAACTTATGGGCTTTGGGCTCTTCCGGCCTGGCCGGAGCGTCCTCAGCGAGCAGCTTGTCCTGCCCGGATTTCAGAATGGACTGCACGCTTTTCAGGCTGGGGGAAGCGGTGTAAGAGAGGGCTTTCTGACAGGCACTCTCCAGACGCTGAGGGGAATAGCGTTCTGACAGTTTCAGCAGAGCCATACAGGACTTGTAGCCCTGCTGCTCCACCTTGTGGGCGGAGAGAAAGAGTCGTACCACGGCAGCGGTATGCTGACCAATCTGTTCCGCCCAGCGGATGAAACGCTTGCCATTCCATTGCAGGTAGGCCTGGTGATCCGGCGGCATATGGTTCTCCGCCGTGCTGTACTGGTTGGGACGGCCATGGAGACGCAGGTGAGAGGCAATCCGGGTTCCGGCAAAGAAGATCTCCACGGTAGTCCGGGTGAGCCGTACATCTACCTGCTGCTTGATATACTCATACGGCACGGAATAATTCATGCGCTCCACGCTGATATGGTAGTTATATTGGACGGTAGCTACCTTCCAGACTGCCAACTCAAACGGTGTAGCCGGAAGAGGCAGCAGGAACAGTTTCTCCTCTGCAAAACAAGCTGCCCGGCTGCCCTCCCGTTTCTGGAAGGGCTTGTGGTTGAAGGCTTCCAGTTTCTCATGGATTGCTTCATTCAGTTCTATAAGGGACAGAAATTGGCGGTTACGCAGGGCCGCCAGGATCCAGGTAGAGACCACGCCAACGGAGCCCTCCACGAAGGCCTTGTCCTTGGGACTGCGGGGACGGGCTGGAAGAATGGCGGTGCCGTAGTGCTCCGCCATCTCCTGGTAGGACTTGTTGAGTACCGTTTCCGTCCGGGAGTTCTTGACTACACCGGTCTTGAGGTTGTCCGGGGTGAGGATGCGGGTGACACCTCCAAAATACCGGTAGGCATTGACATGGCCGGTGATCCAGGCCTCCTGCTTTATGTCCAGGAAGGCCTCTGTGTAGGCGTAGCCGCTGTATGGCAGCACCGCTACAAACAGATATGCGTCCAGCTGTTCCCCTGTGTCTGTGTCCACCAGAGCTGCCGTCTGGCCCGCCCAGTCCACCTGCATGGTCTCGCCGGGCTTGTGTTCCAGGTGCATGGTGGCTTTGGTCTTGTGGACATAGTCCGCATAATACTTGTTGAATTGGGTGGATTTGTAGGGCAGCTCGCCGCTTTGACGACACTGCTCGCAGTATTCCACCCACAGCAGGCTCAGGGTGACGCCGCTCTTTTGCATCTCTCGGTGTACCCACTCGTAGTCCGGCATCTTGTAGACAGGGTTCTTTTGCTCTGTTGGAAATAGCCGCTGGGAAACTTCCTGCTGCGACATGGACTGAGCTTGCTGCCAGCTAAGCTTCTGTTCCCGAGCCCGGGCTAATGTACGTGTGACCGTGTTGCGGCCGCAGCCAGCGGCATCTGTGATTTCCCGATGTGTGAGCCCCAGGCTTTTAAGCCGGAGGATCTCTTTGTGATTGACCATGGTAAGGCCTCCTAAATTGAATTTGCATCTGACAATGCTAAAATCCATTTTAGTGGACGGGCTACCTCTGCACCATGGCTGCGGTGACCATGCACCATTTCGGCGGAATGGGTGCACCTTGGTGCCGGTGTCGGACCAGCGGTGGGGGTGTCTGTTTTGCGCGGTCAGGGTGTAGGATTACCAACGGTCAAGGTGTCGTTTTGGCCCGGCGTACGCAGCTGGGCTCAGCAAAATGGGCGTCCCGGATGCAGCGCAGCAGCTTGTTGTTCTGCCGTGCGTTCCACTCCGCATCTACCAGAAGAGACAGTCGTTCCTCAAAGCCCATCTGGCTGTACGCAGAAGAATCCTGCATCTGGCGCTCCAGCTCCGCCGCCATGGCACTGAATCGCATGGCTTTCAAAGAGTCAATCGTGGAGTTATTCCTCATTTGGAACCACCTCCTCTGCGGAAGTAGTCGGCTCCACGGGTGATGCCGTGCTGAACAGTTGCTTTTGGCGGCTTAGGCTGTGTCTGCACACGATCTTGTCCATTTTTCAGGATGGTACTCAGTGTACGAATGGAGGGCGTGGAAGAAAAGGACAGCAGCCGCTGGCAGGCCTTCTCCAGGTGAACAGGGCCATACCGGTCCGCTAGCTTCGTCAGACTGGCACAGTATTTGTACCCCTGTTCCGGTTCCTTGACGCTGGTCAGGCAATAGTTCACTAGCGGTATTGTAGTGTTCCGACATTTCCTGGTACGTCCGGTTGAGTACGGTTTCAGACCGGGTATTCTTTGCAATACCGGTCTTAAGATTGTCCGGCACCAGCAGACGGGTCACGCCGCCAAAGTAGTTGTAGGCATGGACATGGCAGTTAATCCAGTTTTCCAGCTTCATGTCATCGCAGGCTTCCGCATAGGTGAAGCAGCTGCAGGGCAGGACAGCCACAAACAGATATGCTTTGGATACCTCACCGGTAACCGGGTCATGGATGTCCAAGGTTGCGCCGGCCCAGTCCACCTCCATGCTATCTCCGGGTTTGTGCTGGATGCGCATGGTGGCCTTTGTCACCCTGGCCCACTGACGGTACTTCTCACAGTACTGGGTGTACATGTAGGGCACATTGCCCTCAGACTGGCATTTGGTACAGTACTCCTCCCAGAGCATGGTCAGATTCACACCCTTCCGGGCCAGTTCTGCATGGATGTAGGGATAGTCCGGCAGAACATACAGAGCTGTTTTCTGACGCTCCTCCGGGAACAGCAGTTCCATGAGCATTTCGTTGTTGCAGTCCTTCGGCAACGGCCAGCTGATTCCAGCCTTTTCTGCTGCATTCAAAACCCTCCGGATGGTGTGATGCGAACTGTGCAGCTCCAATTCCATGGTGCGCATACTTTGGTAAATCTCACACGGTGTCGTGTGCAATTACCATTATAGAGGCAAATTATGAGTGTGGCTGACCTCCGCGACGGTGTGGCTGTTTTGCCGTGAGGGTGTGGCTAAAAGTCCGTGCAGATGTGGCTCTGTCTCCGGAATTTACACTATGAGAACCAGCTGGAGCAGATTGTGCTGGAGGATATCTCCTTTTCCTACCGGAGCCCGGGCTGCGGAACTCCGGGTGCTGAGGCGCAGTATAACCAGAGCAAGGCGCTGTCCGGCTGGAATTTTTCCATCCGAAAGGGGGACTATGTGGCTATAGTCGGCCCCTCCGGCTGTGGCAAGAGTACGCTCCTGAAGCTGCTGATGTGTCTGTACCAGCCCGACACGGGCCGGCGCTATTTGCAGCTGAACCATGAGCAGGTGCCCTTGGATGGAACGTGGCAGAGGCTTTTTGCCTATGTACCTCAGGGAAATAATCTGATGCAGGGGACCATCCGGGATATGGTTGCCTTTGCCGACCACAACCGGCGTCAGGATGAACCGGCTATCTGGCAGGCGCTGTCCATTGCCTGTGCGGATGATTTTGTCCGGGGGCTGGATCACGGCCTGGACACAGAGTTGGGCGAGCGGGGTGCGGGATTGTCAGAAGGCCAGATGCAGCGCCTGGCCATTGCCAGAGCCGTTTTCTCCCGCAGCCCTGTCCTGATCCTGGACGAGTGCAGCAGCGCCCTGGATGAGCCCACAGAGGCCCAGCTGCTGCATAATTTGCGGGCTATGACGGAGCGGACGGTGATAATCATTACCCACCGTCCGGCGGCATTGCAGATCTGTGATCGGATCTGGCGGGTAGACGACAAATTGCAGTTGACTTGAGGAGTGGCACATTGAAAGGATCAAGTAAGACCGACAAGAGCGGCTGGAGCAAAGCGGCGTGGGATATGCTGTATCTGACGGCCTGCGGCATTCACACTCAGGCACCGGATCCGGAGCGAGTGCTGGCCATGGATCTGAAGAAGGTCTATGCGCTGAGCCGCAGCCAGAGTTTGAATGCTCTGACCTATATGGCGCTGGAGCAAATGAAGAAGGCCGATGGGCCGGAAATCCCCGATCCCGACCAGGTGCTGCCTGCATGGGAGGAGTCCCGGAATAAGGCCATCCGAAAGATCATGCTGATCGACGGCGCCCGGGCACAGCTGTTTGCCTATCTGGAGGGGAAGGGGATCTGGCATCTGCCCCTGAAGGGCGTTATTCTGGGCCCCTTGTATCCGGAACTGGGAACGAGGCAGATGTCGGACAACGACATCCTGTTTGATGGTACATACCGGCGGGAGGTACGGGAGTGGTTTGCAGCCCATGGATATACAGTGGAAAGCTATGGGGAAGGAAACCACGATGAGTACCACAAAGCGCCTGTCTACAATTTTGAGATGCATGTGGCCCTGTTCAACAAAACTGCGCAGCCTCAGATGGCGGAGTATTACCAGACGCTAAAGAATCGATTGAAGCTGGAGTCGGGCAAAGCCTATGAGTATTGTATGACGGACGAGGATTTCTATCTCTATCTGCTGGCTCATATGGACAAGCACTATAGCAACAACGGAACCGGACTGCGATCCCTCCTGGATGTATACGTATATAACCGGGCGAAGGATAAGATAAATAGAGCGTATCTGGATGAGGAACTGCCCAAAATCGGCCTGCTGGAATTTGAGGAACAGATGCGGCTGCTGGCGGACAAGTTCTTTGATCCAGCGCTGAAGGAAGCAGACCTGACAGAGCAGGAATGGGAAATACTGCATGAATTGTCGTTCAATCATACCCATGGTAGGATAGAAAATATTTGGAGGAATACGGTGCGGAAAACACAGCCGGAGGGCGAACCCATTACCGCGGGCGTAAAATTCCGATATATTCTGAGACGGCTGTTTCCAAGCAGAGCACATATGGAAAAATGGTGCGAGCTGTATTCGCCCTTTTTCCACCGGCACAAATGGCTCATGCCGGCAGCGCGGGTTTGGCGCTTTATAAAAGCGGAAAAAGAGCAAGGCACAGCCATGAAGAAGGAATTTCATACCGTGCGAAAGATGTAGCTGGATTCCGATTGGAAAATCTGAAACACAGTACCTGGATTTGTGATGCAGCAGCGGAGAGACAGAATCAACGCCGCAATACCTCATAGGCTTTTCATCCAATTCTTAATCTGGTATAATAAAGAAGCATCAGAATGGTGTTATCATATGGGAAAGTGGGCCGGAAAGGAGTTCCCATGGAAAAAATATATCAGCACTTGCTTTATTTGACAGGGCGCGCGCTTTTCTCCGTACATACCGAGCCGCTGCCCAAGGATATCGATTGGCAGGCCCTTTACCAGGAGTCCAGAAGCCAGGCTCTTACGTTGCTGATCTTTGACTGCCTGAATGCGGAAGAGCGGGCTGCAATGCCGCCGGAACTTTTGGAACAGTGGAAACGACAGGCACTGTCCATTCTCTGGTGGAATGAGCAGATCCTGACGGAGCAAAATGAGGTCCTGGGTCAAATTCATTCTCTGGGGATTTCCTGTGTTATCTTGAAGGGCACTTCCTCCGCAATCAGTTATCCCAATCCCCAACTGCGGGCTGCAGGAGATATTGACCTGTTGGCGGCGCCGGGGGACCGGGCTGCGATACGCGGGCTGTTGGAAAAAATGGGCTATCGGCCTCCTGCAGATCACCATCACTGCCATGATTCCATGGCAAAGGGCAAGCTGGTGGTGGAACTGCATTGGGAACCCAATGGAGTGCCGGACTCTGCTGTGGGCAACAAGATCCGAGCCTACCTGCAGCCATATGTCCGGCACCCTCAGATGGTAGACGGGCTTCCAATGCTGCCGCCCTGTCCCAGGGCGGTAGTCCTGCTGCTGCACAAGCTGGAACATATTATTAACACCGGCTTGGGACTGCGCCAGCTGTGCGACTGGGCGGTATTTGTACACAGGGAACTTACCCCGGAATGTTGGAACAAGCTGTCCGGGTTGCTGCATACCTTTGGCTTAATGGTATTTACCAAAGTGGTTACCCGAATTTGTGTAGACCATCTTGCTCTTCCCGCCCAGGATGCGCCCTGGTGCATGGATGCAGATCCTGCATTGTGCGAAGAATTGCTGCAGGATATGCTCCGTACCGGAAATTTTGGAAAGAAAGAAGAGCGGTATGGTCAGCGGCTGTTTACCAATCCCCAGGCAAAGGGGAGATTGTCCAGTTTTCTCCGTACCGGTGTCTCTGCCTGCCAGGTCCATTGGCCGCCATGCAAGCAGTGTCCTTTGCTGCTGCCGGTGGCTCCGGTGGCCTTGCTGCTCCGTTACCGGAAACAGCGCAAGTTGGGGCAGCGCCCGCCGCTCCACCTGATTCAGATGTATCACGGCGCGGATCAGAGACAGAAGCTGAATGCCGCGCTGCGCCCTTTCTTGCCGACCAAGTAGATAAGTACAGTTCGTTTCCATTGTGAAATGTGCGCTCTATAGGAGACTGTCAGATCCGTTCTGAAACAGTCCCCTATAGAAGCGCCTTTTTCATGGGCTGGGGACGGAATAGCAGCCACAAGTAAGGGGAAATGACGGTATGACGACAGCATGTTGTGAAAGGAGTTCATTGTGAAAGCAGAGAGAACGCATCGCCGCAAGGTGCGATACCTTCTTTTTTTAGGGGTACTGGTTTGGAGTCTCTTTATCTGGAGCAACTCATGCAGACCGGCTGCTGAGTCGGCAAATCAAAGCCTTCAGGTTTTTACCTGTTTTGAAGCGATTTTTCAGGCGCTGCATATTCCCGCAGATCTCGGCCATGTCTTAATTCGTAAGGCAGCGCATATGACGGAGTTTTTTGTACTTGGTATCCTTTGGACCGCAGCGCTTGTGTGGGGGCTGGGCAAGCGGATAGGCAGCAGTATGTTTACTGGGGCCAGTTTGTGCCTGATGACAGCTCTGGTGGACGAAAGTATCCAGCTTATTTCACCGGGGCGGGGCAGTTTGGTCACGGATGTGTGGATCGACTTTGGCGGCAGCTGTATCGGTGTTTTGCTGGTAAGCATGATATGTGTCCTTTACAGATCTGTACGCAGGAGGACTACCTGCTGAAATAATGAAGCTTTTTTCAGATATATAGGGCGTTGTGCACAAAATTTACACAGCAACGTCACATTTTGTGAATGCCTGGCACTTTGGGTTGAAATAGACAGAAAAACCGCGTATAATGTAAAAGTACAAAAAAGCACCATTTTTCTGTTTAACATGGGTTAATAGCCATGTGTGAGACAGAAAAATATGAGAGAATAAGAGGGTTAGAGAGAATGACAAACAGGCATATGGTGGTTCCATGGCGGACCCTGGTTGTTTTTTTGGTGGATACCTGTTTGATTGGACTTACAGGTATCCTGGCGCTGCTGGTGCGGTTTGACTTCTTGATTAGCAGCATTCCGATCAGCTATTTAAATGCATATCTTTGGTGCTTTCTCATTCAGGTGGTCAGTACGACGGTGGTTTTTGCGCTGCAGAGGATGTACCACTTTATCTGGCGCATTGTCAATGTGCGCGATGTGGCCAAGATGGCTTTTTCTGTGGTGCTGGCATTTGCAGTCTCCTTCCTGTGCTGTTCGGTGTTCAGACTGAGTTTGCCCAGAAGCGTTTGGTTTCTGATGCTGGTCTTTCAATTGTGCGCACTGGTGGGGATTCGCTGTGGACTGCGGTTCTGGAATGTGTTCAGCGCGTATCTGCAGACCCGCCGGCTCAGCGGTGAACGGATTATGCTGATTGGCGCAGGCGCTGCGGGACAAGTTCTTGCGCGGGAGCTTGCCAGCAGCCAGCGCGTAGAGGGACGGCTTTGCTGCATTATTGATGACAACCCCCAAAAAGCGGGCAAATATATGGACGGCGTCCGGATTGAGGGCGGCCGTGATCAGATTGAAAGCTGCGTAAAAAAGTATAATATTACCCAAATCATCGTAGCCATTCCTTCTGCCACGGAGGAGGAAAAAGCGGAGGTCCTCAATATCTGCAAGATGACGGGGTGCCGTCTGCGCGTGCTGCCCGGACTGTATCAGCTGCTTAACGGCGAGGTAAGCCTGTCTGCGGTACAGGATGTCCAGGTGGAGGATTTGCTGGGGCGGAAGCCTGTGCGCCTTGATACTGCGTCCATTTCTGAATTTTTGGCAGGCAAAGTGGTTTTGGTAACCGGCGGCGGCGGCTCCATTGGCAGCGAGCTGTGCCGCCAGATTGCGCGGTATCAACCCAAGACGCTGATTATTCTGGACATCTACGAGAACAATGCCTATGACATTCAGCAGGAGTTGCGCCGCAACTATAAAAATACGCTGGATCTTCGGGTGGAAATTGCATCGATTCGGGACAAGCAGAGGATTTACCGGCTGTTTGATTCCTATCGCCCTGATGTGGTATTCCATGCCGCTGCCCACAAGCACGTTCCTCTTATGGAAGCCTGTCCGGCAGAGGCCATCAAGAATAATGTGTTTGGAACCTACCATGTAGTAAGAGCGGCTGAAAAGTATGGTACCAAAAAGTTTGTCATGATCTCCACCGACAAGGCGGTGAATCCCACCAACTTTATGGGCGCCACCAAGCGGTTCTGTGAGATGATTCTGCAGAGCCGTCGGAACAGCAGTACGGAGTATTGTGCAGTCCGTTTCGGCAATGTGCTTGGTTCCAACGGTTCTGTGGTACCCCTGTTCAAGAAGCAGATCCAAGAGGGTGGCCCGGTTACGCTGACGGATAAGCGAATCATTCGCTATTTTATGACCATCCCCGAGGCTGCCATGCTGGTGCTGGAAGCTGGTGCAATGGCCAGACAAAGTCAGATTTTTGTTCTGGACATGGGAGAGCCGGTTAAAATACTGACGCTGGCTGAAAACCTTATCCGACTGTCCGGCCTGGAACCGTATAAGGACATTGAGATCAAAGAGATCGGTCTTCGCCCCGGGGAAAAGCTGTATGAAGAGCTGCTGATGAAGAGCGAGCATCTTTCCAAGACAAGCAACGAGAAAATCTTTGTGGAAGAGCAGCGGCCCATTACACCGGAGGAGATCATGGGGGCTTTGCTTATTCTGGATAAAACGATTTCCGCAGAGAGCAGCAATGACGAGCTTATTAAGCTGATGCGCAAGCTGGTGCCGACTTACCGTGATCCGGCAGAGGTGAATGCTGAGGCGGAGCGCTTTACAGTGGAAGATGAGGAACGGCTCGATGATGTGGGAAGCTATGAAGAAAGCGTAGAGGAACGACGGAATTCTATTTCCGAACAGGTCCTTATTGGTGTATAATATATAGGCGGATATCAAAAGGGAACGCCCCGGGTGATAACCCGGGGCGTTTTTAACAAGTGTGAAACTAGGAGTAAGCTATGAAACGTTGGAAAAAAGTCCTATTGATTGTATTGCTGGCCCTGCTGGCAGTGATAGCAGGAATTTTCATCTGGCAGAGAGACAATATAAAGGCGCTTTATATTGCACTTACAACAGATCAGGAAACGATTTTGAAAAATATGGAGCAATCCAAGCAGGAGCTGGAGGATAGTCTGACGGACTATGACATTACCGTTTTTGCGCCGACCAAGGAGCAAAATGAGGCTCTGCTTAACGGAACCGCCAGCGCAGATGAGATCAAGACGGCATTGGGCATTGACGATACGGACGATCAGGATGCTATGTCATCTGGTGTGGAACCCACAGAAAAACCGGACCAGTCTCCTGTACCCAGTGAATCGCTGAAGCCGGGCGGGCAAAGTCAGACAGATTCGACTCAGAAGCAGGCAAACGCATTGGTGGAAAAGTGCGTAGCTGAACTATATGCGTGCCAGGTGGATTTAATGGCAGAGCTGGGCAGCATGAAGCAGAAGGCATTGGACGAATGGAACAGCTTGGATGCAGAGGAGCAAACAACCCAGAGATTGCAGCAAATTGGTCTTGATGGATTGATGAAATGCTATGATTTGGAGGTTGTCACCGACCAGGAGGTAAAAGCGATACTAGCCACATATAGAACCAAGCTGGAGGCAATCGGGGCAGATACTGCAGTGCTGGACTCTTTGTGGAAGTATTATAGCGATGAAAAGGCATCCCAAAAGGCATATTACATCCAGAAGTATTTCAATTGATGTGGGACAATTATGGCGAGGCAAAGGATAAGTGCGACAAAATATTTTTGCTGATTTGCAGCTCCCGGCCGTTATGGCCGGGAGTTCTTTTTTAGGGATTGTGCTTCAAACCAGACTCAGCGGGGAGGAAACTACCCGGCATGGGCTGTTTTAGCAGCTGAGTCCGAGTACCCGCCCCGAATCAGGGGATGAGATACCCCAGTGGTAAAGAGGATGGGATATTTTTACCCCATAGGCCAGTCTATTGTAATCATTAGGGAATGGAGTACACCCTGCTGACGTTTCGTCTCGCAATATATTGTCTATGTCGAAAGAGGGGAGCATACTTGAATTTCCGGGGACTGAAAAAGGTTTGCCTGGTTCTGGAGAACTGTGAAGAGATCGTCCTGACACCGGATGAAGTTATAAGATTCCGGATCTGCGGTATCAAAAAGGAAGTCATCTATGCGTCTGGCAGCGTCATTGAACACCAGAGCTGCGAGGAACTGTTCCTGGAACTTTCCCCCCAAGCAGACCGGCATTACGACTGGTACGGAGAGACAAGTGAGGAGCGTGCATTCCAGCGGTTGGCCCGTCCGGATCTGACAAATGTGGAACTTACCTATGAAGATGGTACCACCCTTTATGTGGCCGCGCCCTGGGATAACGGTGAGAATGAGTGGAGAAACCGCCTTCAGACCTCCTTCCGAACGAAAGCGGGAACAATGCAGATCTTGATAAGCAGGAGCGGCAATGTGTCTGAGCTCCTTCCGGAAGAATAAAGAATCATCCCAGCGCTCCCTTCTTGTCTGGGGCGAAGTAGTGTGTTATGCTGAGGCAAGGAGGGGTGGCTATGTATGCCAAACAGCCTAAAAAGCTGCTGATTATGAATATTCTGGACATCCTGCAGAGGTATTCCGATGAGAAGCACCGGCTCAGCCAGCGGGAAATCGGTGATCTGCTGCGCAGCCGCTATGGGATGACGGCAGACCGCAAGGCCATCAAGCGCAACCTGATGGACCTTCTGGAGTATGGTTTTGGGATTGAATACACGGAGAAACCCCGCAGCCGCTTGAATCCCGGGACTGGACAGCTGGAGGAGAATGTGGTCCTGACGGACTTCTATCTGACGCGGGAATTTACAGACGCGGAATTGCGGTTGCTGATTGACAGCCTTCTGTTTTCCCAACATCTGCCCCGCAGTCAATGCAATGCGCTGGTAGAGAAGCTGAAAGGACTGTCCAGCCAGTATTTTCGCTCCCATATGAAGCATATGAGCAAAATACGGGAGGGCCAGACTGATAACAGACAGTTATTTCTAAACATAGAATTACTGGATGAAGCAATTGAAAAGAGAAAAAAGGTCGCGTTTCATTATCTGGAGTATAGAACAGATAAGCGGCAGTATCCCCGTATCCGCTCTGACGGCAGTGTGAGAGAGTATGTGGTCAGCCCCTATCAGATGGCAGCCAAGGAGGGCAAGTACTACCTCATTTGTAACTCCGACCAATATGATGATGTGGCCAATTACCGTATGGACCGCATCTGTGACCTGATCATTTTGGAGGAGAGCGCCCGAGCCTTTGAGACCCTGAAAGGTGCGGGCGGCTGTGCCCTGAATTTGGAAGACTATATGAAGCGCCACGTCTATATGTACGCCAGCGGTGACGGCATGGCCAGGCTGCGGATCGCTCCCTTCCTGGTCAGCGACGTGATCGATCTCTTCGGAAAGGATGTTACCTTCTCCGATGAAAATGATGACGGCATCACCGTCACGGTGTATGCCAACGAGATGTCGATAGAACAGTTCGCCAAGAGCTATGTGCCCCATGTGACCATTTTGGGCCCGGAGGCTCTGCGGGTAAAGGTAAAAGGGATGCTGGAACAGGCGCTGGAAGGGTATCGATAAAGTGCGGAAGAAGGGAAAGCAAAATGGATCTGGAGAAGTGTTTTGATTGGGAAAAGATCAAAGAGGCAGAGCCTGCGCTGTGTCGTGACTGTGACAGTTTGGAAGAAGCCATTTCGAGGTGCGTCGAACTGCACGATCTGTTTTCCCTTTGGCGGTGGGCACAGGCGTATGAGCGGGGTGCTATGGAAAGTGCGGACGATCCCAGACATTCTACCTTCCCGGACTTGAAAAAATATCATGGAAGCTGTGTGCTTTCCAGCAAGAGCTACAACGGAAATCCCGCATTAAAAAAGCCATGCGCGACCATTTCTGCCCGGATGGTTTTTTGAAAGGGGATGGATACGATGCAGATACGCTCACCGTGCTGTTCGTGTTTCGGGAGTCCAACATCAGTGATGATGTAACATTGGAAGATGGTCAGATCACGCTAAAGCAAGGGGACGGCACTGATAAAGCCTGGTTGAAGAAACAATGGGACAAAGTCGAGGGATCTGAACGTAAAGATCCATATGTCAGTTTCATGGAACAATATGTCAGTTTCATAGAACAGCATATCCAATCAGCAAAAGCCGACTATACATCGATTGAACGCATCGCAGCCATGAACCTGAACAAACGAGGCGGATTCGGAACATGCGGGTATGCCCGCCTCCGTCACTACGCAGAAGTATATAAACTGTTCATCGGACGCGAGATCGCCATCATAGACCCCGGAGTCATCATCTGTGGCGGCACTTTTGGCACAGTCAAGGAGCTTTTGCCAAATGAACTGGCAAATCGCGTAAGAGTCTGGGACTGCTATCACCCCAGGTCCCGGAGGGATCAGGATGCAGGCCAGATCAAGAAATGGGTATTTGAGGGCAGCTGCAGAGACGCATAATAGGGAAAAATGCAGCATTTCCAAGAAATCTTAGAATAGTCCAAAGATGCAGGAGGCGTTTTTATGGATTGGATGAATCAGTATTGGAGTCCGGAAGAGCGATATCTTGTTTCGTTGGACTGCCAAAACATCCCTGCATCGATCGCGCATGGATGGGTCGGGCATCAGTTTTCCTGTTATACGATCGATTGGGAACGCAAAGATTCTGTGGAGCTTTCGGTGGTTTTTACCGCACTCAATCAGGATAAACGACGTTCATGTGACTCCAGTATGTGCATACCAGTGCGTGTGGTCGGAAATCTGAATGTCACGGAAGAAACCATACCCAGTATCTTGGATCTCTGCCGGCAGTCTGAAGAATGTAAAGATTCGATATGGCTGGTCGTATGTGCCGATAGTCCCAGCACATTGGAGGATATATACCGCACTTGTTTCCTCTTCTATACCGGGACACTTAGTATCGCACCTTTTGATGCCATGGATATCCGTGAGGCTATGGGAGCCGCTCTGTCCTCAAAAATCCAAGTCCTCACTTCCGGACCATATTTAAGCTCAGAACATGACCTGTCTCTTCCGGAAGATGGCCGCTTTGTTCTGTGCAATGCGCATACCGGAGATATTCCAGAGTCATGGGGACTGGAGGATCAGGAGAAAGTCGTAGACACTCAGTACAGCAAGTTGGCTGTGGAACCTGCGTTTTTTCTCAATATGACGCTCTTTTGTTGTCCTTTTGAATATCATCGGATCATTTATACCAAAGAGATCCTTGGAGACGGGAGTGGTCTCTCCAACCAAGAGGATAAAGATCCTTCCGATTTTAATGATATTTTCTGATACTTTCCATGGGCGCTCTGGATAGAAAAGCAAGATTGAGCAGTGCAGTGTTAAACCAGCCTTGAAGCTGTTTGGGATGGTGACAGCCTGGACTGGAAGGAGATCCCGGCGGACGAGATCACCCAGCGGGTGGTGAGCCGGGTGTGCCCGGGGTCTATCGTGCTCTTCCACAATGCGGCCATCCACACGCCAGAGGCCCTGCCCGGGATCATCCAGTCCCTGCTTCAGGAGGGGTACACCTTTGTGCCCATCTCCCAGATCATCCTGCCGGGAACGTGCGGCACAGACTATACCATCGACCACACCGGCCGGCAGCAGCCCTGCCAGAGCTGAGCGGCGGATGGGCGGAACGTATGGGAGACAGAAAACAGGGGAGCTTGCTGCAATATGCAGCAAGCTCCCCTGTTTATAAACTGTGGGAGAGCTATTACGTCAAAGACCGGTCCATAATGTCTGATGAAATTTCAAACTGGATATCCTGGGCGGTCTGACCGGCGGCGTTCTCAGTCTTGAGTTCAGGCGGGATCACAAGTCCCTCGTCAGGACCTCTTCCGTACAATTTATATGCCTCAAGGTTGGGGCATTGTGTCAAAGGCGTCAGGTCCAGGGGGCGGGACACGCCGTCCAGAGAGATGGCCCGCAGCTTGGAAAGGGTGCTGAGCGGGGTCAGATCTGCGCCGGCGGTATCCATAGACAGATATTCCAGATTGGGCAGATTGGTAATGGTGTCCAGGGAGGGGGAGAATGCTACGCCATCGCCGTCATAATCATGGAACTCCAACAATCTTAGGCTGGGCAGCGTGTTGTTGACCTCCAGAAGGGCGGTCCCATCGATGCTGACTACTCTGATCTCTTCCAGGTGCTTCAGCTGGGAGATGTCCAGAGTCATATTGCCCTGAGTGTAGAGGTTCAGAGAAACCAGAGATTCCTTTTGCTCCAGAAGGGTCAAGTCTGTGCCTGGAGCCACTTCTATATCCAAATACGTCAGATTGGGTATCTGATCCAAAAAGTCCACATGATCCACAGCCAAAGAACCATTTCCAAAATCATTAACACTAAGTGACTGAAACTGGGAAGATGGTTCAAGTGTTTCCAGCAATGCGCCGTTGTCATCTATGGCGTATATCATACGAAAAACATTAGGAAAGTTTTTTACGTCCGCCAGGCTGTTGACCGGCTGAACGCCGTCTTTCACCACGGGCTTATTGCCGGCAAGACCCCAACTTTCGGAGATGCCGTCTTCTGTTACATGGAGGGCGTGGATAAACTCCACATCGCTGGGGTGGATAGGGCCCTCCGGCTTGTCGATGATAATGCGGATATTCTGCTCAAAGACAGGGTCAATGAAGGTGAGGGTGGGCTCATGGAGGGCCAGCCCCACGCCGCCCACCAGCAGACCGCCCGCCGCCAGCCCGGCAACCAGCTTGAGCTTGAAGGCCCCGGACGCAGCCGACTTGACAGCGGCCCCCGCCGCGGCCTTTCCACCTGCTGCCGAGGCCGCCGCCGTTGTGCCTCCGGCTGTCTGGGTCCCGGCTGCCGCGGCGGCGGTGGCGCCTGCCGCCCCGGCGGTCCCCAACCCGGCGGTGACAGCCTGCCAGATCTGGGAAAAGACGGTGGGGTCGGGCAGTTCCCCGGAAAGGCAGGGGAAGAGAAGTCCAATGGGGACCAGGGTGTGGAGCCGGATGCCGTCCCGCTCCTCCAGCGCCAGCACGTCCTCCTTCAGCTTCTTTCGGGCGTAGTTCAGGCGGCTTTTCACCGTCCCTGGGGCGCACCCCTGGATCTCCGCGATCTGTTCCACCGAGCAATGGGAGAAATAGTACAGAATGACGCACTCCCTCTGGGCCTCGGGCAGCCGTTCCACCAGTCCCATCACCAGACGGCGAGTCTCCACGTTGTCGGCCACAGATTCGGGCAGGATTCCCTCGTCCGGGTCGGGGATGGCCTCCAAGAATCCTCCATCCTCGTCCTCTTCCTTGGAAACCTGAACAAACCGGCCCTGCTGCTTATGCAGACGGTGACAGCGGTTTGCGGCGATCTGGAACATCCAGCTCACAAAGGCCTCCGGATTCCGAAGGCCATCCAGGTGCTGTAAGGCGGAGAGATAGGTCTCCTGCACTACGTCCATGGCCAGCTCAGGGTCGTTGGTCAGCCGCAGGGCCAGGGCATATACCCGCTGGCTGGTCTGCTCATACAGCTGTCCCATGGCCTTCTGATCGCCGGCCTGAGCCTGGCGCACCAGCTCGGTCAGATCCATACGATCCCCTCGTTTCTTCGTATTTCGTAGTGTTACAACAGTTTACCAGATGATTGGAGGATTTTCAAGAGGAAACCAAAGAATTGCAGCAGAAGCAGGGAGCGGCGTTACGGCGCCGCTCCCTGCTGTCAAGTTGTCGATTATTTGGAAATATAGTGGTACAGCCGCATCAGGGTGGTGATGCACTGCTCCCGGCTGTAGGACAGGGAGGGGGCAAACCGTCCGCCGCCCACGCCGTTCATAACGCCGCACCCCTGAATGGCCCCTGTGGCCTCCAGTGCCCAGGGGGAGATCTCTGCCCGGTCGGTGAAGTTTGCCTCTGCCGGCGGCAGGTATTTGGACATCTGCAGTGCCAGGCGGGTAAGCATGACCGCCGCCTGTTCCCGGGTCAGCGGGTCATTGGGGTGGAAGCTGCCGTCGCCCACGCCGTTTACAATGCCCAGGTAGGCGGCCTTCTCCACGTCCTCATCCTTGGTGTCGGAGAAGGAGACACGGCCCTGCACCGGGCTGCCGGTCACCGTCTCATAGAAGCGGACCACCAGGGCGCAGATCTCCTGACGGGTGGCGGTCTGGGTGTAGCCGCTCTGGAGTGCGACAGGCACAAGGTTCATCTGGATAGCCTCCTGAACGGAGGCGGCGGCCCAGTCGGAGGGTTTGGAAGCATTGGGGTCGGGCTGGGAGAAAAAGTCCACCTGGTAGGTGAAGTCCACAGCCTTGCCGGAGCGGTCCTTCAGGCCGTCGATGGTGACCTGATAAACACCCTCATACTTGGATACTCCGTCGGGCCGGAAGATGATGCAGTTGCCCACGCCGGAGGTCTCCACATTGAAGTAGCGGCCGGAGGCGGCGGGGGTATAGCTGGCCTTGCCGTCCAGGGTCCAGGTCTTGCCGTCGCTCTGGCGCACCAGGGTGACCACAAGGCCGGACTGGGTGGGTACCTGATAGTCATCGGGGTTGAGCACCACGCTCCAGGCGGTGTTGGAATCAAAGCTATCCAGGTAGTTGGGGAAGCTGCCCGAGGCGGGCCAGCCGATAAAGTCATAGTCGCAGCCGCTGCCGCTGGTGTCGGTGACCTTCTCGGTTACAAAGTCGCGGTAGATGCTGTCCGGGTTCTGGGCGTAGCCGAAGCCCACCCGGCCCAGCTCGGGATTGAGCTGCCAGCGGCGGTGTCCCACCCGCTCCACGTTGCGGGCGTCGCTGTCCTGCATAAACATATCCACCGACTCCAGCAGATCCATACCCGCCGCGATGTTGCTGGTGGAGGTGGCTTCATAGGCCTTTTGATAGAAGCTGTTGTCCATATCCGAAGGCTTTGCGGGGGTATGGTCCAGACTGCCCAGGTGAGCCAGCAGCACCGCGCCGTACTGGGCGTTCTCGCTCAGACGGTCGTCCAGCCGAACCTGAGGCACACCGGCCAGCCGCCGCAGCACATTCAGACGCTGGGCGGCGGCCTCCAGGGCCTGGTGATCCACCGCGCCGGTGGCATAGGGGGCCTGGATGGAGGGTTCCTTTGTCAGAACGGGGTTGGGAAGAGTGGTGGAGGCCTGCTTCAGCAGCTGGACGATTTCTTCCTTGCTCAGTTTCTCCAGCGTGGTGGAGCCGCTGTGCCGCAGTTCGGCCTGCTCCGGTTTCTCGGTGGGCTGAGAGACCGTCCCATCGGGCAGCAGGACCTTTACCCCTTCCAGCCGGACCGGGGCCCACGCTTGATTGGCATAGTCCATGTCCAGGTTGGTTTCGCCCCATACCCAGAGGGAGCCGTCCTTGGTGACGGCCATGGAGCCGTTGTATCCCACACTGACCTCTGCCACGTTATCCAGGATCTTGACCGGCGTCAGCGCCACGTCGGAACGCTTTCCGGTACCGATGCGGCCGCTGCCGTCACCGCCGCAGGTCCAGAGGGAGCCGTCAGTACACACAATGGCAGTGAGGGGATTGGAGGTGGAGATGGCGGCGCCGTTGTCCATGATCTTGGTCCATACACTCTGGACGGGGCCGCCCACCACATTTTTGTCGTTGCCGGTACCGCCGTTGCCCAGCTGGCCGTAGTTGTTGTCGCCGCATACCCAAACGCTGCCGTCGGTTTTCAGCGCCACCGTATACTCCCAGCCGCAGCTGACTGCCTGTACGTCGTCCATGACCTTGACCGGCACGTCCTGCCACACATAGCAGTCCATTTTGGTGCGGTTGCCCTGCTTGCCGTTGCCCAGTGCGCCGCTGTCGTTGCGGCCCCACATCCACAGGGAGCCGTCCTCCTTGATGGCTGCCGTATGGGCCGTGCCGCAGCTGACTGCCTTCACGTCCTCCATGACCTTTACCGGGACGGTCTGCATAGGTTTGTCCTGGTTCCCGCTGAAGTAGGTGTCGTTTCCTTTCCCGCCGTTACCCAGCTGGCCCCATTCATTGTTGCCGCACATCCACAGGGTTCCGTCGTTTTTGACGATGCCGGTATGTCCATAGCCGCAGCTCACCGATGCCACGTCGTCCATGATCTTGCCCGGCCTGGTCTGAAAGACCCCCAGGGTATTGGAGCCGTCTCCCTGCAGGCCGTTGCCCAGCTGGCCCGTCCAGTTGTCGCCCCAGGTCCAGAGAGAGCCGTCCGACTGAATGGCAGCGCCGTTGTTGTTGAGGCCGCTGCTGACAAATACCACGTTGTCCAGAATCTTTTCCGGAGTGCCGGTGGTGGAAGAGGTGGTGCCGTTGCCAACACCTCCGGTCAGGCTATCCCCCCAGGACCACAGGCCGCCCTGGGCGTCGATGTAGGTAAAGACACCTGCGTTGGTGGCAATACTCTGCCGCTGGATGGGGACTTGCTGGGTACTTTCAGCTGCCAGCGCCCCGGGCATGGCCCCAACCAGGAGGGCCGCCGCGCAGAGGGCGGAGAGCAGCTTCTTGGGTAACTGGATCCGTTTCATCAAAATTCCTCTCTTTCTTTGTGATTTAAGTGGCGCTGCGGTACAGGAAAGTGACGATCTGCCCACGGCTACAAATCAGGTCGGGGCTGAACGTGGTGGCGCTGGTGCCGCTGGTGATGCCCTCTTTCACGGCCCAGGCCACAGCCTGGGCATATGGGGCCTGACCGGACACATCCGTAAAGGAGGCGCTGCCGCCGGCGGGGCGGCCAGCCAGCTTCCACAGATAGGTGACGGCGGAGGCACGGGTGCAGGGTGTGTCGCCGCCAAAGCGGGAGCCGGATACCAGACCCTTTTCATAGGCCCACACAGCCGCCTTGGTGTAGTAGGCGTTGCCCGGCACGTCGGTAAAGGGATTGGAGATCGCAGGCTCCGGCGAGCCGTTGGCCCGCCACAGGAAGGTAAGGATCTGGGCGGTGCTGCAGGTGGTGTCGGGGCTGAAGGTGGTAGCGCTGGTGCCGCTGGTGATCTTCTTCTCCACAGCCCAGCGGACAGGCACGTTGTAGTAAGCGTCGGCGGATACGTCCACAAAGGGGGCTTTGTTTGCCTGGGCGGCCAGAGCGGTTTGCAGCTGCTTCACGGTGGCAACGGTGGCCGGATTATAGAGGTTGATGATATACCCGTAGTCGCTGCCCACCGCCAGGGTTTCTTTCTGTTTCCAGCCCGAGGCCTGCCAGGCCTTCCACTGGCTGTGGTCAGTCTGATCGGAAGAATCACTATACCGCTGAACGGTGCCGTCCATATTAAGCAGGGCAATATGCTGATAGGTGGTGATCAGGACCTCATTTGCCGCTTCATCAATGCCGGTGGCAACATTGGCGGAGATATAGGAGCAAAGGCGGGTTTCATTGCCTCGCTCCACCAGGTAGAGATAGCCTTCTTCTGTATCCTGGTATGCGGTATTCATTTCACAGTTGGCGGTGCGTACCGCCTTTCCGCCGCTCATGGTCCAGATCTCAGCGGTGACAAAGCCGGATGCAGGATACTCCACACGCAGTGTCACCAGCTCGGGCCGCTGGTCGCCGTTAAAATCGGTCAGTCCGGCGTAGATAAGCCCCTCGCCGAAGTAGGATATGCCGGAATACTCCAGCTTTTCCTCCTGGGCAAGGGAGTAGGTTTGAATCTGCTGACGCAGAACGTTGTTGTACGCTCCGGCGGTCTGGGGGTCCAGAGTGGATGGGGAGACCGCGCCTGCCGGGAGACTTAGCATTCCGCTGAGTAAACCTGCTGCCAATGTACCACTGATCCATCGTTTCATACCATAATTCCTCCTGTTTTCTCCCGGCAAAAGGCCGGTAACTATTTGACTGTGGGGCTGCTGCCAGCGGCGGAGGGCAAAGCTGTTGGTGTGTTTGAATCCCTTGCCGGTTGGCAATCAGATCCCATGGAAAGGAAGCGCCCGCGCCTCCGCCGCTCCAGCCTGTGCGAGCCTGCCGCTCACGACAGTAAGAGCATTGAGGGAGGGGTGCGGTTTTATTTTTGGGGAAGATTTTTAAAAATATTTTAACAGCCTTTCCTAAAATATACAAGCATATTTTTGTGAGGTATTAGCTAACATACATTTGCGGTGTATCTGGGTAGAATGCTGTTAGGTGGTGGCGCATAGTATGAAGCGGACGCAAAAGCTGATTTTCGATGACGATATTTATAATACGATACGCCGCAATATTCGGAAATACCGCAAGGAAAAGGGATTGACTTCTGCGCAGCTTGCGGAGATGGTGGACCTTTCCCATGATTTTATACGGCAGATCCAATCGGAAAAAGCAGCTTACAATTTCTCTGTGGAGACCTTTTATAAGATATCCGTGGCCCTGGGAGTCAGTATGGATAAGCTGAGCAAAAAGCAGGAATAACACCCCATTTCCTCTCAGAGGAAACGGGGTGTTTTTTGAACAGCCATCTCCGTTACGGCGATGGCTCAGGGGGAATGGGGTAAGTATGGGAAAGGGAAACGGATCAAGAAAAACGACCTGCGCCTTTGAGGCGCAGGCCGAAAAATTTGAGCACAGGAGCGCGGCAATCCACACTTTACCGCAGGCTCTCTGCTTTTTCTTTAATAAAGTGGCTCAGCCAGGAGGCCGTGGCCTTGTTTTCCAGAGCAAAGTCAATGGTGGCCTCCAGGAAGCCGCACAGGTTGCCGGTATCGTACCGGCGGCCCTCAAAGTCCACGGCTACCATCCGGCTCTTGCGGCAGAGCTCCCGCAGACCGTCGGTGAGCTGGATCTCTCCGCCGTAGCCCGGTTTCAGATTCTCTAAAATATCGAAGATCTGGGGGGTGAGCACATACCGGCCCAGGATGGCGTAATTGGAGAACATCTCCTGGGGGGTGGGCTTTTCGTTCATGTCGGACACGTCGAAGATCCGGTCCTCCAAAGCGGAGATCTTCACAGAGGAGTAGCGGGAGATGGCCTCGGTGGATACCTTCTGGACGCCTACAGCGGAGGCGCCGTACTTTTCGGCCCCCTCGATCAGCTGGAGGGTCACCGGCTTTTCGGCCCGCATGATGTCGTCGCCCAGCAGCACGGCAAAGGGTTCGTCTCCCACAAAGCGCTTGGCCCGGTAAATGGCGTGGCCCAGGCCTTTGGTCTCTTTCTGGCGGACATAGAAGATGTTAGCCAGATCGGCGGCCCGGCGGACCTCCACCAGCTCCCGCTCCTTGCCGGCCTGGAGCAGACGGGTCTCAAGCTCGGGATAGTAGTCGAAGTAATCGTCCATGGCGGATTTGGCCCGGTTGGTGACAATGAGGATGTCCTCGATACCGGAGGCCACCGCCTCCTCAATGATATACTGGATTACGGGCTTGTCCACCATGGGAAGCATTTCCTTGGGGACAGTCTTGGTGGCGGGGAGCATCCTTGTCCCCAGACCAGCGGCGGGGATGACGGCCTTGCGGACTTTCATGGGGAATCCTCCTTGTCTGTTTGTAAAACTGAGGGCGTCGCCTCAGCGGGCAGCCAGGCGGCGCTCCGGGATCATGGTGCGGAAGTAGCGGATCTTAGGCAGGGCCAGCAGCAGCACGGAGCCCAGCACATAGCAGGCCAGAGCCTCGCCCACCACGAAGGTCCACATTTTAAAACCATAAGCGGCCCAGAACGTGCTGTTGACAGCGCCCGCCTCCGCCCAGGCCCACATGGGGGGCAGCAGAAGGGCGTTCATCACGATGGGGGGCAGAGCGGCCAGATACCAGCGGGGCATCTTGGTGCTCAGAAAAGCGGCGATGGCGGTGGCCAGAGTACCCACCACCATGTCGATAGGTCCGTAGGGGGAGAGAATGTTGGTCAGCAGACAGCCCAGCGCCAGGCCCGGCGCGGTGGCCGGGAACAGGAACGGCAGCACGGTGAGGGCCTCTCCCAGACGGACCTGGACAGGTCCGAAGGTGAGCTGAAAGATGTTGCCAAAATAGCAAAGGACGAAGTAGACGGCGGCCACCATGGCGGCCAGGGTAAGATCACGGGTGGTAGATTTGCGCATACTTGAGTTGGAACCTCCATTTTCGTATTTAGAGAACGGCGGTGAGTCCCGCCGAACGAACGCGGCGCTGCCGCGCTTGGACCGGGTGTGGAAACCAGTCGGTCACATTCTAGCACAATCCCTGTGGAAAGGCAAGGGAAGGCGGCCTTTCCGGCGCTGATTTACAGGACCGGAGGAACCTGCTATACTGGTCAAAAAGACAAAGGAGGAAGCAGGATGGAACGATCCGCCGCACAGGACCGCCGGAAGGCGGTGGAGCAGATGCTGGAGGAAGCAGGAGGGCCGGTGAGCGCCACGGCGCTGGCCAGGCGGTTCTCGGTGAGCCGGCAGATCATCGTGGGGGACGTGGCTCTGCTGCGGGCTGCCGGGGCGGATATCGTGGCCACCCCCCGGGGCTATGTGCTGGGCCGCCGCCCCGCCGGGGTGGAGCGTACCGTGGCCTGCGTCCACGCTCCGGAGGAGATGGAAGCAGAGCTCAACGCCATTGTGGACGCCGGGGGCGAGGTGGCAGACGTAATTGTGGAGCACCCGGTCTATGGTCAGCTCACAGGCATATTGGGGGTGCGTTCCCGATATGATGTACAGGAGTTTCTCCGCCGGGTGGCGGCGGACAGCGCCAGACCCCTGTCTGATCTGACGGGCGGTATCCATCTGCATACAATTCGGTGTAAGGATGAAAAAACGTTCCAAAGGATACAGAATTCCCTAGAAAAAGCGGGGTTTTTGCTGGATATGTAAATATAGAATAGATGTTAGACGAAAGTTATGTTAAATCTGCCGAAAAAGTATTGCCAAATTGTGAATGATGGTGTATCATAGGGTACGAATCCTAGGGTTGGGGAGGCTTTTGGGATTCGAAATTATAAGGGAGGGTTATTATGAACTCACCACGAATGCAACGCTTCGGAAGAATTCTGCTGGTCGTCTTTGCCTTGGCCTGTGTTCTGATGACGGTCGCCTTCGCAGAAGGCGAAGAGGTCCAGAGCAAATTCTTCGGTACCGCCTGGTCCCTGTTGCCGCCTGTTGTCGCAATTGTTCTGGCACTGATCACGAAGGAAGTCTACTCGTCCCTGTTCATCGGTATCGTGGTAGGTTTCCTGCTGCAGGCCGACTTCGATGTGGTGCTTACCATTGACCATCTGGTCAACGGATTTATGGGCAACATCGGCGGTAACGCAGGTATCCTCATCTTCCTGGTCATTCTGGGCACCATGGTGGCCCTGATGATCCGAGCCGGCGGCTCCAAGGCCTATGGCGACTGGGCCGTCAAGCACATCAAGACCAAATCCGGCGCTCTGTGGTCCACCTTCATCCTGGCCATCGTGCTGGGCGTGGACGACTACTTCAACAACCTGACCACCGGTAACGTGATGCGTCCCGTCGCCGATGGCCACCACATCTCCCGGGCCAAGCTGTCCTATATGTGCGACGCCACCGCCGCTCCCGTGTGTATCATGATGCCCGTCTCCTCCTGGGCCGCGGCTGTCACCGGCGTTATCAACAACGAGGAGCTGGGCTTCCAGATCTTCCTGCGGGCCATCCCCTACAACTACTATGCCGTCCTTACCATGGTGTTTATCATCATGATGACCGCTCTGAATATCGACTACGGTCCCATGAAGAAGCATGAGGACAACGCCGCCAAGGGCGACCTGTATACCACCCCCGAGCGGCCCTATGCCGATGCCGCCGAAATGAAGTTCAATCCCAACGGAAAGGTCATCGACCTGGTGATCCCCGTGGTCATCCTCATCGTCTGCTGCGTGGGCGGCTTGCTTTATGCCGGCTGGCTGGGCGGCGGCGAGGGTATCTTGGATATGTTCGCCAACACCGATGCCTTCTTCGGCCTGCCCTTCGGCGCCACCATCGCTCTGGTCATCAATATGATCTACTTTGCTGTCCGCCGCTCCATGAAGTTTACCGAGTTGATGGACTGCCTGCCTGAAGGTTTCAAGCAGATGGTGCCTGCCATCCTGATCCTCTGCATGGCCTGGACCATCAGCGGCGTCACCCGGGATGGCCTGGGCGCGCCCCAGTTCGTGGCTGAGTTCGTGGAAATCCTTGGCCCTGGCCTGCACAACTTCCTGCCCGCCGTGGTCTTCCTCATTGCCTGCTTCCTGGGCTTCGCCACCGGCACCTCCTGGGGTACCTTCGGCATCCTGCTGCCCATCGTGCTGGAGATCTTCACCCCCGGCGGCTTCGCCAACCTGACCGCCGAAACCCTGGACGAAGTGCCCATCCTGATGGTGGGCATCGGCGCCACTCTGGGCGGCGCGGTTATGGGCGACCACTGCTCTCCCATCTCCGACACCACCATTATGGCATCCACCGGTGCGCAGTGCTACCACCTGAATCACGTGGCTACCCAGATGCCTTACGCGGTCACCGTGGCCGCCATCGGCTTCGTCAACTACATTATCACCGGCCTGATTATCGATTATGTGCCTCAGGTCGTCTGCCTGCTCATTGCCGTGGCCTCCACTGTGGGCTTTATGCTGGTGGTAGGCAAGCTCAACCACTCCATGAACCGCCACTCTCAGCGGGATTGAGCGTAACGCCGGCAGTTCCATACGGTAAAAATCACCCCCACCGTTTGTACGGCGGGGGTGATTTTTTGCTGCAAAAGACCAGAAAAACAAACCAAATAGGTTTAAAAGTGCAAACTGATGCGCGGTTCCGATCAAACACCCAAGAGGAAAGGATGTTTCTGCCCTTCAGAAAAGGATTTTATAGGAATAAAATGGAATAAAAAAGAAAAGTATATAGATTATATGCCCAAAAATACATACATCTTTCTGTGAGCCTCTACAAAAATATGCAAAATATCAAAAAAACATTGTCAATTTAATAACAATTTTGTTATGATACCTTTCGAGTCCTTGGGTTGGGGAGCTTTAGGATTCACCGATCTTATTAGGAGGGCTGATATGAATTCACCGCGTATCAAACGGTCTGGCAAGATTCTGCTGACCCTGTTTACCCTGATTTGCATCCTGGCAACGGCGGCTTTCGCCGAAGGCGATTCCACCGCTCAAATCGCGGCTTGGGGCACCATTGCATCCCTGCTGCCTCCCGTGGTAGCCATCGTCCTGGCACTCATTACCAAGGAAGTGTATTCTTCTCTGTTTCTGGGCATTATTGTGGGCTGCCTGCTGTTCACCAACGGCAATCCCATTGACGCCCTTCAGGATTTCGTGTCCCGCCTGTGCGGCAATGCCGGCGGCAACATGGGCATCCTGATGTTCCTGGTCATTCTGGGCACCATGGTGGCCCTGATGATCCGGGCCGGCGGTTCCAAGGCCTATGGCGACTGGGCCGTCAAGCACATCAAGACCAAATCCGGCGCTCTGTGGTCCGCCTTCATCCTGGCCATCGTGCTGGGCGTGGACGACTACTTCAACAATCTGACTACCGGTAACGTGATGCGTCCCGTCACCGACGGCCACCACATCTCCCGGGCCAAGCTGTCCTATATGTGCGACGCCACTGCCGCTCCCGTGTGTATCATGATGCCCGTGTCCTCCTGGGCCGCGGCCGTCACCGGTATCATTGGCAACGACGAACTGGGCTTTCAGATTTTCCTGAAGGCCATTCCCTATAACTATTATGCCATTCTGACCCTGGTGTTTATCGTGGTTATGACCAGCCTGAACATCGACTACGGTCCCATGAAGAAGCACGAGGACAACGCCGCCAAGGGCGACCTGTACACCACCCCCGAGCGTCCTTTCGCCGGTGTGGAGGAAATGAAGTTCAATCCGAACGGAAAGGTCATCGACCTGGTGATCCCCGTGATCGTGCTGGTAGCCTGCTGCGTGGGCGCCATGATCTATGTGGGCTATCAGAGCGGCGGCACCGACCTTATCAGCGCTTTCGCCAACACCGATGCTTTCTCTGCTCTGCCTCTGGGTTCTCTGATTGCCCTGATCTTCACTATGATTTTCTTTATGGTGCGCCGCTCCATGAAGTTCACCGAACTGATGGACTGCCTGCCTGATGGCTTCAAGCAGATGGTGCCCGCCATCCTGATCCTCTGCCTGGCCTGGACCATCGGCGACGTGACCAAGGCTCTGGGCGCTCCCGACTTCGTGGCTGACATCGTCTCCGGCTTCGGCGACAGCCTGCACAACTTCCTGCCCGCCGTGGTGTTCATTATCGCCGCGTTTCTGGGCTTCGCTACCGGCACCTCCTGGGGTACCTTCACCATCCTGCTGCCCATCGTCATCCCGGTGTTCTCCGGCGGCGTGGCGGCTGCCGATCTGACTGCCGATCTGATCAACGGCAACGAGATGCTGATGATCGCCATCGCTGCCACTCTGGGCGGCGCGGTTATGGGCGACCACTGCTCTCCCATCTCCGATACCACCATCATGGCCTCCTCCGGCGCTCAGTGCTACCACCTGAATCACGTGGCCACTCAGCTGCCCTACGCGGTTACCGTGGCGGCGGTCTGCTTCGTCAACTACATTCTGGCTGCTTTCGTCCAGAACATGATCCTGAACCTGCTGATTGCTGTGGTCTCCATGGTGGTGGTGCTGGTTGTCATCGGCAAGGTCAACCACTCTATGAATATCCACTCTCAGCGCGACTGATTCCTTACCGGTGGAAGGGGAAGGAAGATAAAAGGCCGGCCCTCACAGAGGGCCGGCCTTTCGTTTATGGAGACCTGACGCAGCGCGGGTAAGTCCAAAGCAAAAAAAGTCCGGCCCCTTGGGGGCCGGACTTTTTGGTTGCTCAGCGGGTGATCCAGAACAGGTTGGTGTCGGTGACAAAGTTGGGGACGCTGTAGAGGACCAGAGCCTGATCGATGCCGTTCTGCTGGATGTAGTCAGCGATGGACAGCTTGTAGTAGCGCAGGTCGATCAGGTGGATCTCGGAGAAGTGGGGGGTGAGGAAGGGCACCAGGGAGTCGGCGTAGGAGTCCCGGATGATGAGCAGCTTAGGCTTGTCGGTATTGGGAGTCTTAACCACGCCAAGAGACTGGTTGCCGCCCAGGAACATGGAGTACTTATCCTTCACGGAAAGGAAGGAGGTGTCGTACAGGGAGCGGGGCACCTCCACCTGGTTGCCGGTGCTGTCATAGGTGTAGCTGGTGACGGTAATGCCGGTGTCGGGCACATAGGTGGAGATGGTGTCGGGGCTCACCCAGCGCACGCCGGAGGAGGAGAATACCGTGCCGTAGAACTCAGTGGAGCGGATGGTCTCGGTGTAGGCATCCAGGGGCACGGGAGTGTAGCCCAAGGCATCTGCCAGGCCGGTGTAGCCGTAGTATGCGCCCAGGCTGGTCCAGTGGTGGTCAGTGCGGTAGAAGATGCTCTCATCCTTGTGCTCCCACAGGGGGCTGTACAGATCCGCCCAGGTGGCGCCGGGTACAGCCGCCTTGGCCTGGTCCAGCAGGTCGGTCTGGCTGGCATTGGGGGCCCCGTTGGGCAGCCGGCCGGCCCAGATGCAGGCCTGGGTGGGAATGAGAGAGAAAGTTACCGGGATATCCACATTTTCCACAAAGCTGTTCACATAATTTACATTCTCCGATACCTTGGCGGCATCGGGCTGGTCAAACCGGGTAATGAGGGTGTCCTGATCGCAGAAATAGACATCGTTGTTCTCGTGCTTGCCCAGGATCCGCTCGCTGGAGGACTTCAGGGCAATCCACAGGTCCCGGCCCACAAACTGGTCGGTGGTGTAGGTCTCAAAGTCCTTCATGAACTGACCGCTCAACAAGCTGTCCACAGACAGCTTGGGCATCTGTTCCAGATTGCGGTTCTCCATTTCGGAGAACTCCCGGCTAGGAGTAGCGGCGTTGGCCACCAGGAACAGACCGATAAAGGCACAGAACAGAGCGCTGATGAAGATGCAGTATTTTTTCGACATAATCAGAACCTCCAATCAGAAGCGGAAATAGAGGAAGGGATTGTAGGTGGCGTCCACCAGATAGGCGGTGGAAAGAATCAGACCGGCCAGCAACACCACCGGCAGCACCACTTTCATGGGCTTCTCCGGCAGCTTTTTCCACAGCTTGGTAGCCAGCGGAGTGGCGGCCACGGCGCCGATGATCAGCATGGGCAGGAAAGAGGTGAAGTAGTACGCCACGCTGGGGGAGGCCAGACCGGCTGGAGCAAAGCCAAACATGGCAGACAGGTAGACGCCCATGTGACCGAAATCCTCCACGGCAAAGATGGCCCAGCTGACCAGCACCAGGAACAGAGTGTAAATGTGCTGTACCACAGCGGGACACTTCTCCAGCAGCTTGCCCAGGAAGGCCTTCTCCAGAATGATGAGGGCGGCAAAGTAGAGGCCCCAGATCAGGAAATTCCAGCTGGCGCCGTGCCAGATGCCGGTGGCGGCCCAAACGACCAGTAGGTTGAAAAACAGCCGGGGCTTTTTCACCCGGTTACCGCCCAGGGGGATATACAGATATTCCCGGAACCAGGAGCCCAGGGAGATGTGCCACCGGCGCCAGAACTCGGTGACCGACTTGGAGATATAGGGGTAATTGAAGTTCCGCAGGAACTCGAAGCCCAGCATCCGGCCCAGGCCCACGGCCATGTCGGAATAGCCGGAGAAGTCAAAGTACAGCTGAAGGGAGAAGGCCACCACGCCCAGCCAGGCGCCGGAGACGGTGAGCTGGTCGGTGGGCAGAGCCAGATAGACGTCCCACAGCTTGCCGATGTTGTTGGCCAGCAGCACCTTCTTGGCCAGACCCACCACAAACACCTGCACGCCGGAGGCAAACTGCTCCGGGGAGTGGGTGCGGTAGGTCATCTGGTCGGCCAGCTCTTTGTACTTGATAATGGGACCGGCAATGAGCTGGGGGAAGAGGGTAACGAAGGTACCGAAACTGACAATGCTTTTCTGCACCTCCGCGTCTCCACGGTAAATGTCCACCGGGTAGGTCATGGTCTGGAAGGTGTAGAAGGAGATGCCGATGGGCAGCGTCAGGTTGAGCACCGGCATACCAACGCCGAAATGCTGGAAGGTTCTGGCTACCAAATCCCAGTACTTAAAGAAGAACAGGATAGCCAGATTGAGGACCAGCGCCACCGCTACGGCGATCCGGGCGCCCTTGTCGTCGCCTTGCAATTTTCGCCGGGCCACGATCAGGCCGCAGAAGTAGTCCAGCACGATGGTGAAGATCATCAGCAGGATATACTTGGGTTCGCCCCAGCCGTAAAAGACCAGATTGACCACCAGCAGCCACAGGTTGCGCCATTTCAGAGGGGTAATGTAATAGACTAATAATACAATGGGTAGATATAGAAACAAGAAATACAAACTGGAAAAGACCAACTGCTCACCTTCTCTTTGTAGATTTCAGGAAAGATGCCCGGCAGGCTTGCCCTGCCGGGCGCTGAAATGATTATAATGGGTACGGCACCAGAGTGCAACTTCTATTCTACCCAAAAATGCGGATTATTTTGTGTAGCTGTTGAAAATGGTGACCGCATCATCGGCATACTCGCTGATGGCGAAGAGCACATAGTTGCCGTTGGTGACCAGTTTGTAGTTCTGTACCAGTTCATACTGCTCGGGCAGATACTGGGACCACTGGGCGTCCAGATCGGCCTGCCGCTTGGCAATGCCTGCCTTCACAGTGTCCATCTTGCCGTCCTTTACCTTGGCGATGAAAAACTCGGTGGAGTGAACGCCCATGAGGGGCATCATGCACACATACTCCTCCAGGTCGGAGGCGCTGATGCCGTACATGGCGGAGAGGGTGGCGTCGTCCATGGCGGTCAGGTTGGGCAGGCTCAGCTTGGAGATGTCATTCCAGGTGGACTGGACGGCGCTGGTCTGGGGCTTGCTCTCCGGCGTGGGAGTGGGGTTCACCGTGGGCTTGGGAGTAGCGGTGGGCTTGTTAGTGGGCTTGGGGGTAGCGGTAGGCTTGGTGGTAGGCTTAGCAGTAGGCTGAGCAGAGGGCTCGGCGGAGGGCTCAGTGCTCTCCTCCACAGGAGCGGAGCTCTCAGGCAGGGCGTCGGGGCTCTCCTCAGTAATAGGGGCGGAGTTCTCGGGGGATGGAGTGACGCTCTCGGCCACGGGGGGAGTCGTGACGGTGTTAGGAGTCTCGGAAGTGCTGCCGCCGCCGCCGCAGGCGGTCAGCATACCAAGGGTCAGCGTCCCGGCCAGAGCCAGGGCGAGAAAACGATGGTTCATAGGTGGATTCTCCTTTTCTGTTTTGTGATCGCTCTATTGGACGGTGGCGGCTGACAAAAAGTTCCCATGTTTCTGTAAAAAAACGCCCCCGCTCCGGCGGGGGCATTCGAGATTCCTTTCAGGCTGGGGCGGCGGGGGCGTCCATGGAATCCAGGGGCAGCACCAGCGTAAAGCGGGTACCCACCCCCGGCCAGGACACCACCTCAAACCAGCCGCCGTGGCGGTCGGCGATCCACTTGGCAATGGACAGACCCAGCCCGGCGCCGCCGGTCTGCCGGGCCCGGCTCTCGTCGGTGCGGTAGAAACGGTCAAAGATATGGGGCAGGCTTTGGGCGTCAATGCCCTGGCCCTGGTCGGCCACCGTCAGCCGGGCCAGGCCGTCCTTCCCCTGGACCGACAGGGTGATGCACCCCCCGGCGGGGGTGTATTTCAGTGCGTTGTCCACCAGGATGCGCAGGGCCTGCTTAATGAGCCCCTCGTCGGCCACCACCGGCACGGCACACAGCCATTTCCCCTCCAACTGATGGGTGTGGTCCAGCATCTGGGTCTCCCGCAGCACCTCGGCGGCCAGCTCGGACAGGTCGCACAGCTGGGGATGGAAGGGAACGGAGTCGTTGTCCCCCCGGGCCAGAAACAGCAGCTGTTCCACCAGCTGCTTCATGGAGTCAGCCTCCTGACGGATGGCGTCGATGGCCTCCTGCCGGGTGGCAGGGTCGTCCTTGCCCCACCGGTCCAGCAGGCTGGCGTAGCCCTGGATCACGGCGATGGGGGTACGCAGCTCATGGCTGGCATCGGAGACAAAGCGGGTCTGGGAGCGGTAGGCCTCGTTGATCCGGTCCAGCATGGCGTTGATGGCCTGAGCCAGCGCCTTCAGCTCCTTTTGGGCGCCGGTCACCGGGATACGCCGGTCCAGGTGGCTGGCGTTGATCTCATCCAGCTCTCCGGCCAGGGCCTGGAGCTCCTCCGGCGACATGGAGCCGCCCAGCCGGGTAGCTGCGGCGGCCAGATCCTGAATGGGCCGCAGGGTGCGGCGGATGGTGCCGGCGTTTTTGAACAGGTTGAGCACCAGACTGACCAGCTGGCAGATCAGCACCACCCGCCCGGCAAAGACAAAGAGGGCGGCGGGGCGGGACAGATCCAGAGTGATGGCCAATTCCTGCCCCTGAACCTGGGTCACCAGGGTGTAGCTGGTGGGGCCGCCGGTGGAGAAAATCATCAGGGGAATGAGATGTACCGTTCCTGGATCAAACCAGCGCTGGTCCCCCTCAAGTGCCTGGGGGGAGGGAAGCCAGTGGGGGAGCAGGATACCGTTGGGGTCCCCTTCCGCTTCCGCTACGGAATAGCTGCCGGCGGACATCCATGCCGCGGCCTCCTCCGAGGGGGCGCCCTGTTTTTCCGCCAGAGCCTTCAGTTCCGCTGCCTGCCGGTCGGACCAGACAATGAGGCCGCCCCAGAACAGCAGGATGAGCAGGATATCCAGCAGCAGATAGATCCCCAGCAGCCGGAAAAAGAGCCGGGCATTGAGCCGGGCCACGATGGAGGACTTGATGGGGCCGGTGGGCCGGGAAGTTCTGGCAGCCATGGCCTTAACCCCGGAGCCAGTTCAGCACTGGCTCCAGCTGGGGGACGCTTACCCAGTCGGCGCCCCGTTCCATGGCCTCCAGGGCTTCACGGGACTGGGGATCGGTCTTTTTGGACAGAATGGCCTTCATCATGGTCATCATCATTTTATATTTTCCCCGGACCCGAGCGGGGGAATAGCCGCCCCGCAAATAGAAGAGAGGCAGTCCGTTACAGTGGTTGTCACCGACCAGCTTGGCCGGATCGCACTCCGGCGCCATGCCCACAGCACAAACGGCCTCCACCTGGTACCGAGCGGCGGCCTTTTTCAGACCCTGGACCTTCCCGGCGCACAGCCAGCCCAAATAGAGTACCTGAGTCCCCTGGGGGAGCGTGCACTCCTTTAACTGGTGGAGGGGCAGGCCGGTCTGGTGGGAGAGCAGAGTGGCATACTGGGCAGTAAAGCCGGTGTTACTGGTATAGACGATGGCGGAAACCTTCATTCCAATCCCTCCCGAATGACATAGCCCACACCCCGGACGGTGTGGATCAGCTTGATGTGGAACGCTTCGTCCAGCTTAGTCCGCAGAAAGCGGATGTATACGTCCACGGTATTGGTCTCGCCCATGAAGTCAAAGCCCCACACCTGCTCCAGCAGTTCCTCCCGGGAGAGGACCTTTTCCTTGTGCTCCAGCAAGCAGCGCAGCAGGTCGAACTCCCGGCGGGTGAGGGCCACGTTCTGGCCATTCACCGACACCAGATGCCGGTCCAGATCCATGACCAGGGGCCCGGCGGATAGCCTGTTGTCCGGCTCGGTCCGAGCGGGCCGCTTCCGCAGGGCGGCCCGGATACGGGCCAACAGTTCCTCGGTGGCAAAGGGCTTGGTGACATAGTCGTCCGCCCCCATGTCCAGGCCGGACACCTTGTCCACCACCGTGTCCCGGGCGGTGAGCATGATGACGGGCACCTGGCTCTCCCGGCGCAGGCGGCGGAGCACCTCCATGCCGGAGAGGGCGGGCAGCATGATGTCCAGCAGCACCAGGTCGAACCGCCCGGACAGAGCCAGCTCCAGTCCCGTCCGGCCGTCAAAGGCCTTTTCCACCTGGTAGCCCTCGTAATTCAGCTCCAGCTCCACCATGCGGGCCAACTTTTCCTCATCCTCCACCAGCAGGATACGCTCCTCCATGGCACATCACCTCATTGCTTGGATTGGTTCTTGTGGGCGGCCTGCTCTGCCTGGGCCTTGGCCCGCCCCACCGCGTCGCTGACCGTGTCGGCGGCGTGATTAACCGCCTGGCTCACCTCATTGCCGTCCAGATCGGGACCAGCAAACCGGTACCGGCAGCCCATAATGAGCCCTATAATAAGCAGGGGTACCGAGATCCAGAAGGCCAGCAGCACCAGAAGAATAAAAATCAGCAGTGGAATGGAAACAATGGGCTCCCCCCACCGCCATACCTCAAACCGGTTGGTGACGCAGCGCCGCAGAAAACCCACAAAGCTGTCCCAGCCGCTCTGACCGGCGGAGGCCTCAGGTCGAGCAGGACCCTGGTTGGGCGGGGGAGTAGTCTGTTCACTGCCGGGGCGGGTGGAGTAACGGGCGCTCTGTCCGCCGTCCGAGCGGATCTTGCCCCGCTGCTCCAGCAGGATCAGGGCGGCCAGCAGATCGCCGCCCGTCTCCTCCAGCACCGCCCTGGCCTCCTCGTAGGACACATCGGCCCGTTTCCGCAGCTGTTCCACCAATTCCAATGTGACATCCATGGGAACACATCCTTTCAACAGTACCAGTATACCCCGGGGCCGGTAAAGAGGGTATTTAGGCTGTCTTAAAATCCCATTAAAACCGGCAACATTATACCAGCCCTATGCTTTTGGTGCAAGCGGCGGCTTTACCGGGGGAGAAAACCATGCTATAATAACCGCAGCCCAAACAGCTGGGCTGTTTGGGGCCGCCTTTCAGGCGGCTGGGCGCGGCGAAACGCCGCGCACTGCGCTTGTTACACCATGGCCGAAACCGGCTGAGCCGGTTTTCGCCGCTCTGCGGCGCGCAAGCCGGAGCGGCTTGCAGCCATGGTATAATGCCGTCAGAAGATACATACGGAAAGGAGGGGACGGACATGGGCTGGAAAAAGCGATTGCTTACCCTGCTGTGCGCGGCGGTACTGGTGCTGGGGCCGGGGCTGGTGAGCACCGCCAAGGCAGATACGGTGGAGATCTACCTGATGGCGGAGAACGACCAGATGCTTACCTTGCCGCTGGAGGCTATGCCCACCTGGATCGGCGGCTCCCTGTACGTCCCCTGTATCGCGTTTGACTGGACGGCCACCGGGGTCAACCTGGGGGTGTCCTACGGACAGATCCAGGGGGACAGTGGGAACAGCTTCATGCTGTACAGTCTCAGCGGTACCCTCACCTTTGACCTGAACGCCGGTACCTGCGTGGACCGGTCCGGCCAGCAGCTGGAGATGCGGGCTGTGTCCCGCAATGGCTGGATCTTTGTGCCGCTGGCGTCGGTGTGTTCCTACTTCGGCCTGCGCTACAGCTATACCCCTACCAACTACGGCACCCTGATCCGCATCACCAACGGACAGGAGCGGTTGGGCAGCGAGTTCATCCAGTATGCCCAGGACCCCATGCGCAGCCGATACAACGCCTATATGAAGCAGCTCTATCCCGATAACAATACCCCCCAGCCGTCTGTGCAGCCCACCCCCACACCAAGCC
>NZ_NFIL01000029.1:0-32712 GCF_002161755.1 Flavonifractor sp. An4
TGTCCCAGTAACACGGAAAACCGTCACGCAGTCTCACGTATCCTGGCAGGGACGAAACAGCACATACCCGGCAGCTCATGTAATATTTTACCCGGGAGCGCACCCGCACTCCGCGGTGTAATCCTATATCCATTTTCCCCTCTCCCTCTTCCCCTCCACACCACCCCATCACCCTCACCCCGGATACCGGAGCGGCTCCTGATGCGGCCATATCGTTGCGATTTTGCTTGCAAACGCATGGTCTGGCACACATTATGGGCATAGATGACACGGGTAGGATGTGGCGGGATTGCCGCCTCGGCTGACGCTCCAGCAGTCCGGAACAGGATTTTGCGGGGCGGCATTCAAAGCATAAAAAGAGGGCCCCGGATTGCTCCAGGACCCTAAAAAATACTATGTGACGGCGTGTGTCTGCCGTGCCAGGATTGGTGCGACAGACGGCGCGTTTTTCAATCAATTATCACATAGTAGAGCCCGGAAAATCCTCATAAATGAGTATATTCAGACTATACCACATGACGGGCAAAATCGCAACATGAGTATCTAAGTATAATTTGGCTCATCGCCAGGTCATCATACTCTAAACACTCTACAATATCCAGCACCAAGGCCAAAATCTCGGCCTGCTGCCTGTGCATAGCCTCGCGGTAGACATACACTATTCTGGCATTTACCGCAAAGAATATATGATGCTGGCTGCCAGCAATAGCTTCTGTGCCACTGGATTTCTCAGCATCCGCACATCAATTTCTCTCCGATTGTCGTCGAACCGAAATCTATCCAACGCATCGGCATCTTTGAAAATATTGTATAGCATAGTTGCCCGCTTTTGAGACTCCGGGTCCTGAATTTCTCGGGTAATCGCCTCATACCCCTCTTGGTCACTTAAAGAGTGGTAATAGATAATGAGATTAGTAACCTCATCATAGGAGTCATCGCAGCTATTCCGGTAGTATAGTGCAGCACGCTTCCCATGGTCAGGCTCCACACCATCACTGGTGCGCCCGGTATCATGGTACACCGCCGCCCAAGCCAGCGTTTCAATATCTTCATGTGGAAGATGAAGAAGTTCAGCCATGATTAGACATAGGAGCAAAACTCGTGTTGAGTGCTCGCTGTTATACAGCTCAGACTCCATCTGAAACTCGACGAAGACCGTTTCAAATGAGTATTGCTGGAAATCTTCATCCACCGTCTTGGCCAGTTCGTTCAGTTCATCTCTCCCTATCAATGTAGTCACTACTTGGTCTTTCACATCCTTTGGACGAACAATGATTTCTGGTTCAGGTGTGTCCTCCAAGAATGCCTCCACGATGTCTTCCTTATGAACAGTACCCTTGACCACATAGCCGGGGCCATCTCCACGCCGGACAGCAAAAAAGTAAGCCACATTGATATCAGGAGACCAGGACCATGCCTGTGTATAGGGAGTGGAACGAGTGTTTCCTCCACGGTAGACGGTCACCAAGTCCGGCAGAGCTTCCACTTGCTTTCGGGTCCTTGCCTTCTTCTCGTCTGGTTTAGACGCTATGATGGTCTCAAGCATCTCAGTTGAGATAGCTCGGAATCCATAATCGGACTCGCAATAGGAGTCAAAGAATACAGAGTACAGTTCACCATCCAAGGTTCCTCGCTTCTCCACCAACCACTGGAAGTAACCCATCCGCAGCCCGTCTGATAGAGCTTTGATTGAATTTATATAGTCTCCGGCTGCAACTTCATCTTCTCTGTCCATTATATCCCGACTTGCCTGTTCCGCATATTGCTTCGCGACTTCCTGGTTAAGAAATACGAAATATAGGGGAAATACGGCCAGTGTTTCCTGATTAAAATAGAACAATGGCACCAAAGTAGATTTGGATAAATAAATCATTTCCGGTTGGATTTCGGGTAATAACGCAGACACCTTTTCCCAAGAGACTGCAAGTGGGAAGCCCTTCTTTCGGAGTTTCTCCGCGTCCGCATCGGTAGCGATGTGGTCCAGAGTGACGCATTCGTCCCAGGAAGTATCTTTCATATTCAAGATAAGCGCATCATTTTCCATAGTATCCGAAGCCTATCCCATGAGCACTACTGGTCATGGGGTAGCTCCTCCCTCCTTTTTATCTTCATAAAGCATTATGCCATGCGTTTAGCTTTTGTTCAAGCCGTTTTCTATTACAGCTTCGATTATTAGAACTTCCTCAAGCCTGCAAGCACACTCCAATCCTCACTCCTTATATTTTTCCCGGCGCGGTGACAGCCGCGCATAGGCAAGAAATATTTATGTATTTGGGAGCGTCCCCAGCCATTGCCTATAAACCCGTACTGCCACCCCCGCGCCGCGTAACAACATGGCCTCGGCCAAGGTCCTCCGGCAACGGAGGCGGCTGGCCGGTGCCGGCCTGTCGCTCCATCCCTGTCCAGCTATATGTCCGGGGACATCACGGGTGGGCGCTCCTGTGGAGCAGTCCGCCCGCCGCGTCCCCGGACGGTATCCCCTATATCTACCTAAATGGGCACCCTCAGTACGCCGCAGCGGACGAGGGCGCGGACAGCTGGCTGTCCGCGTAAGAGCCTCTCCACGGTGCCGCGGCAACGGGGAGAGGTGCGCCGGTGGCGCACCAGCGTCGGCTATGCCGACCACGTGGCCCCGCCGCGTGTTGCTGGCTCTTATGCCCTTTTGCGCCCCTGGGCCGGGCCGGAGCGGTATGCTCCGGTTTGGCCCGTATGGAGCGGACAGTCGGGCATTTCGCGGTCATAATTTGGGGCCTCGGGCCCAAAAAAATCAGTATAAAAATTATACTGAATTATAATTTAAGCCGAAATGCCCGATATATCGTCCGCTCCAGAAGTCGCAAATTATAATCTTACAATCCGGCGTGGCACGCCTTATAATTTTCCCCAGTGGGGAAAGTATAAAATCTATACTAATCATCCCCGCACATCATGCCGTGGTGCCGCGCGGTCTGCGGAGCAGAGTCGCAGCGGCTGGCACGGGTAACACGCTCCCTCCCCTCGCTCCATAGAAATAAAAAGGCTCAATTTTGCCACAAAATAGTCCCAATAATCCCTCAAAAAAGCTATATATAAGCGCAAAATACCGTTACAACAGACCGCTCCGGTATTTTTATTCTAAAATCAGACCCAGAAAATGCTAAAGAAATCATCAATAAAGCTCTAATAAATCCATCTGCATCCTATTTGTAAACAAAAAGAGTAACCGCCCGTCCGGAAAGGACGGCGGTTACTCAAAAGATAATCCCACGGGCGGAAAGCCCGTGGGATACACTATCTGACAAACCTATCTTAAAATCACAATCCCGCAGCGGCCATCAGTTGCGGCTCCTCCTCGTCCTCTTGCTCCGGCACAGCCCGCTGGGCTGCGTACTCCGGGAGCTGCCGGTACAGCGGGTGCCGGGTCAGGTCGTATTTCTTAACTTCCCGTGGGCTGTTCCCGCGCTCGAAAAGCCACGCCTTGCCCAGCGGCAGATTGAGGATAGCAGATGCCGGCTTGTTGGCCTTGGTCGAGATAAACCGTGCCGTCTCCACGCTCTGACCGCCCAGATACAGCAGGTGGTCGCAGTTGTCGATGATGGTCATGGCTTTGTCATGGCCGTATAATCCATCCAACTGCGTGACGCTCTGGAGCGCGATACTAACGCTGATTTCCCGGCTGCGGATGACGGAAATAGTCTTGTCCATATCCGGGATAATTAAATTGGCGAAGTCATCCAGATACAGCCGCACCGGGATTTGCAGGCGGCTATCGGGGCGGCTATCCGCTTCAGCAATCAGGGCCTGGAGCGCCTGCGTATAAAAGAGCGAAGTCAGATTTTGCAGTGAAAAATCGCAGTCGCTGACGTGGACGAACACCGCCGTAGGCTCTTGAGAAATGGCAGCAAAGTCAATCTGATTTGGATTTTGGAATAGTGCCTGAACTCCGCCGAAGCTGTAATTGGAGAGTTTCTGCGACAGGATGGCCAGGATGGAACTGTAGGTCTTGTCCGCTTTTCGACCTCCCTGGAGCCCCTTCCACCTCATGGCCGCAAAGCTGTCCGAGCAGATGGTGCAATACTCCCGCATGAGCTCATCCAGGATGCCCGTTTCGGCCTCTGCAAACAGTTTCGCCACGCTGACCAGGGTGTGTTCCTCCTGGGGCAGGTTATCCAGGGTGTAGCCAATCAGGGCTTCCGCATAATTTCTGGCGGATAAATCCCAAAACGGGTCCGTCCGGGATGTGACCGGCACCAGCACCGCTGCGACGGTGATTATGTCCTGCTCGTTCCAGCATTGCCGGTCTCCGTCCCACCGGATGTATCGAAGCGGATTATATCCCCAGGGCGAGTGAAGCACATCAGTAAAATCCAACTCCAGCACCCGGAACCCCCGCCGTTCCAGAATGCCGCCCACCTGCCGCCGCAAACTGCCTTTGGTGTCCGTGACAATAAAGGATTCTTGACTGCTCAGCAAATTGGGCACGACATAGCTCCGGGTCTTTCCACCGCCGGTGGGGCCGATAATCAAATCGTGATTGGCAAGGCCCGTTGCCCAGGTGTCGTTGCTTACCGTTATACCATTCGCCAAAATGCGATAACCGGTGTCTCTCATGCTCTGCTCCTTTCCAGCTTGCTGATTACCTCATCCGCCAGTCCAAACGCCACGGCCTCCTCGGCCCCATACCAGCTGTCCTTGGCCGTGACCTTGTAAATCTGTTTGATGGTCTTGCCGGCGTGCTGGGCCAGGATGCCGCAGAGCACTTTGCGCTTGGCCATCAGGCGGTCACTCTTGTCCTGCACGGCCAGGGCGCTGCCGGAGATGCCGCCACTCACCAGCGGGTCATGTATCATCACTTCTCCGTGCCGTAAAATCTCCCGCCGGTCTCCGGCGGCAAAGAGCACCGCCGCCATACTGGCCGCGGTGCCGATGCACACGGTACGGATTTTGGATGATACGGCCTGCATCACATCGTAGATGGCCAGTCCTGCCGTGACGGAACCGCCCGGGCTGTCGATGTAAAGTGTGATTTCCTCTCCGGGCTCCTCGGCGTCCAGGTGCAGGATTTGGGCAATAACCGCGTCGGCCAGCTCACTGGTAATCTCTCCGGTCAGCCAGATTTCCCGGCGTTGGAGCATGACGTCCGCGATGGGGATGCGGGCCATGCCCTCGCTGGTCTCCCGGATGATAGTTGGGATGTAGTAGTTCATAACTGTTCTCCTCTCTCAGTTGTATCGATTGCCGCGAAGGGCTCCACCAGGAGCCGGAACAACAGGACATTACGTTCCGACGGTGGAAGCGCGTCTGCCGCAACCACCAGCTCCTGGACGGACTGGGGCTCGCCGTTTGTATCCTCGTAGGGCTTAATATGTAACTCATAGATTTCCTCATAGCGGTCAATCAGACCTGTGATTTCTCCGACGACTGCGAAAAAGTCTTCGGCACGCAGGCCCATTGCCGTCGGGAGTTTCCGTCCAGTGGCCTTGCCGCGCATCCGCTCCGCCAGGGGGATTTTCTCATTGCTCATGTCTATCCCTCCGTTTCTTGGTCTGTTCCCATGCGGTTCGTACCGGGGCGGCCAGCAGCTCCATGGCCGCTGTTCCCTGTATATAGTTTTTGTTTAGCAAGTCAAACAGCCGCATGGCGATGTCCTGGTAGGCCAAATGTTCGTCCTCCGACGAGAGCTCCAGGAGCTCCAGAAGCCGCTCCATCTGAACCTTGCAGGGGCCAAAATAGGCCCGGATGGGCGTCTTGGCCCACTGCTGCACCAGACAAGGCAGATACTCCGGCTGTCGGGTCCGCCCCTCTTGCGCCGCCTCTATACGCTCGGGCAGCGATACTCGTGTCAGTTCCATGCTGTCCTCCTTAATACCACACATCGCGGCAGGGATAAAACTCCACCTCAATATCGGCTCTCATAGGGTCGCAGGGTTCCCCTGCGTCGGTAATCGTACAGAGGTCGGGAGCATGGCTGCTGCGGGGGTCTGTATCCACCCAGATACGCTTGGTTTCGTCCTGATAGAGGGGGCGGCTCCAGTCATCACGCCCGATATAGGTTAATTTCTTTTTCATCATGGCAGTTCCTCCCATCAAGCAGCGACTGCACGAATCAGCTCATCCATGCAGTCGAAAAACCGGCTGGAACACTTGCTGCGCTTATTGCCCCGGAATTGCACCCGGGAACACCGGCCATCTGTAATCGTGGCGTTGGCAAGCCGCTCATTTATCCATCCCTGGGTGCGGAGTGGTACTTCCACCTGATACTGCCGCATTAAATACAGAAAGATAGAGCTCGCGCTGGAGTCGTACCTGCCCCGGTAAAACTCCACCGTATCATTCTGGAGAACACCGCCCTCCCGGATGATGCGCAGGGCATCTTGTACCTGCTGCTCGGCCTGCCGGTTACGCTCCTTGCAATACGCTTCGGCTTCGGCCTCGGCCTTAGCCATGCGCTCCTGCGCCCGGATTTTACTCTGGGCCTTGTAGACAGCGGACAGCTTTACACAGGCCGGGAGCTCCCCCAGTACCAGAGCTCCGATGTAGTCCGGGAAGGTCTCGCCGCCGGTTTCTTTGGATGTACGATAGGTGGCAACGTGTCCATCCAGGATATTTTTGATATAGCTGGCCTGACGAGCCGGGTCACTGCCGCACTCCTGAATCATGCGTTCTTCCCGGTCCAGCGCCTCCAGCACCGCCGGGTCGCCACCGGACTGGCGCAGTCGGCCAAAATATTTCCCCCGATTGTCCTCATCCCCATACAGGGCTGCAACAGCGGCATGATAGCCGCAATGATTGACCATGTAATAGTCAGTCATGCGGAGCGGAGCAAGATACCCGCCTTGCTCCACATAGAGGATATAGGCATCCCCCTCACCCTGGGGATATTCCCTGTCCGGCTTTCCATCGCGCCGCCAGAGCCGGTAGGTATCTGTTCCGTTGGAAACCTCTCGCAGGAACAGGGCTCTCATTTTCTTGCCATCTGCGTTGTAATTGTCCCGGTAAAAGAGCGGTGTCATTAAACTTGCATTGCCCATCATACAGGCTCCTTCCTTATTTGTGTGTGTAATTGCTGAGCGCCCGCATGGTAAGCCCGTGCGGGCGCTCTTGCTTGTGTCAACTGGCTTGCGGCATATCCTCGGTGTCGTCCAGGTTCTCATCCTCCCGCTTGTCCAGGTTGAGCGTAATGTTCAGCTCATCCAGCCGGGCGGATTTGATGCGAAGCTCATCCTCCTGGGGGAACGGGCGGCTGACCTGCTCCTGAGCGGCGGCAAGCTGGGCCTTGGCGTTGGCCAACAGCTCCGCCGCAGCGGCCCGCTGGGCCTCGATACCCGCCAGGGCGTTGTCCATGCGGGTGATGTTGCCGTGGAGGTCGCCGCCCAGGGAGACCGTGTAGCTCATCTTGTGGGACAGCGTGGCCTTGTACTCTCTGGATACAGGGTCAAAGCACAGCACCATGGCAAAGCCCCGATACTCGCCCAACGGGATAGGGTCGGGACTGGTCATGGCGTGGCAGGCCTCCAGGATAGCGGAGCCCGCCGCCTTCTTACTGGTGTAGGTCTTGCCCTCGATAGTCATGGGGGAGAACCCATCTGCATCCGGGCAGGTGTGGGCCACCAGATAAGCGGCGTCTGTGCCATAGCCCTCGATGCGCTGCTCGTACTGCCGGATTTCCTGGGGCAGGTATTTGGCAATCTTGTCCTCCAGGGCGTATTTTTGAGACAAATAGCTGGACTTGAGCAGCCGCAGCCGCTGGACGTCAATGTCCAAATCCATACGCTCCTTGATGAGCGGATTTCCGGTGCAGAGCGCCTTGATTTCCGCATAGGACAGGGCCGTCTCGTCAATGTCCTCAGCGGAGCGGACGGGAGATTTGCTGGTCATGATTTGACCAATGAACTTCTGCTTGCCCTCCACCAGCTGATAGAGGTAGGAATCAAAGGTATTTTCCGTCACATAGGTGTAAATCTCCACTTCTGGATTCTGGTTGCCCTGCCGGACGATTCGGCCCTCCCGCTGCTGCAAGTCGGCGGGACGCCACGGACAATCCAGGTGGTGCAGGGCGATGAGCCGCTGCTGGACGTTGGTGCCCGCGCCCATTTTGGCGGTACTGCCAATCAGGACACGCACCTGACCGGAGCGGACTTTTCCGAACAGTTCTTTCTTCTGAGCTTCAGTCTTGGCGCTGTGGATGTAGGCGATTTCCTCGGCGGAGATTCCCATGGCAATCAACTCATCCCGGAGGGCGTCGTAGACGTTGAACTGGCCGTCGCTCTTAGGCGTAGACAGGTCGCAGAACACCAACTGCGTGGATTTCTGTGCCGCCGTGCGCTTCCAGATGGCATAGACATTCCCGGCACAGGCGCTGACTTTTCCGGTCTCGCTGGCCGGGAGCATGGGATTCATCATCCGCTGGTCCAACGCCAGCTTACGCCCGTCGTTGGTGATACGCAGCATATTGTCCACACTGGGGTCTACCATCTTATTGCGGACTTTCTCGGCCCGCTCAGACAATGCAGCAACCATCTCTTTCTGGTGCTCGGACGGCTTTAAGACGATATTGTGATAATTAGCCTTGGGCACCGGCAGATGCAGCATATCCGCCGTCTGGATGTCCGCGATTTCCTTAAACATGGACATGAGCTCCGGCAGATTGTAGAACCGTGCGAACCGCGTCTTGGCCCGGTAGCCGGTGCCCTCCGGGGCCAGCTCGATGGCGGTCACGGTCTCCCCGAACGTAGACGCCCATGCGTCAAAGTGGAGCAGTCCGTGCTCCTCCAGACTGTGATACTGGAGGTACTTCTGCATGGTATAGAGTTCCACCATGGTGTTGCTGACGGGTGTACCTGTGGCGAAAATCACGCCGCGCCCGCCGGTCAGCTCGTCCAGGTAGCGGCACTTCATAAACAAATCGCTGGACTTCTGTGCCTCGGTCTGGCTGACGCCACCCACATTGCGCATTTTGGAAAATGCGGCGAGGTTTTTATAGTAATGTGCCTCGTCCACGAACAGGCGGTCTACGCCCAGTTCTTCAAAGGTCACCACATCATCCTTGCGGCTCTGGTCGTTGAGCTTTTCCAGTTTGGCCTGGATGGATTTTCGGGCGCGCTCCAGTTGCTTGATGGAGAACCGTTCCCCGTGGTTGGCCTTCAGCTCGGCCAGCCCGTCCAGAATGTCCCTCTCCTGCTGCTCCAGGATGTACCGCTGGCGCTCAATGGACATAGGGATTTTCTCGAATTGGGAATGTCCGATGATGATTGCATCAAAATCACCGGTGGCAATACGCCCACAGAACCGCTTGCGGTTTTTGGCCTCGAAGTCCCGCCTGGTCGCCACCAGGATGTTGGCGGCGGGGTAAAGCTGCAAGAACTCGGTTGCCCACTGCTCCGTCAGATGATTAGGGACAACATACAGGGATTTCTGGCACAGGCTCAGGCGCTTGCTCTCCATACCGGCAGCTACCATCTCGAAGGTCTTACCTGCTCCCACCACATGGGCCAGCAGGGTATTTCCGCCGTACAGGATGCGGGCGATGGCATTGACCTGATGGGGCCGCAGCGTGATTGCCGGGTTGATTCCCACAAAGTTCAGATGGCTTCCATCGTACTCTCGGGGGCGGATGCTGTTGAACTGCTCATTGTAGAGCCGCGTCAGCCGCTCCCGGCGCTCCGGGGCTTTCCAAATCCAATCTTGGAACGCCTGCTTGATAAGCTCCTGCTTACCTTGGGCAATGGCGGTCTCCTTCTTATTCAAGACCGGCGTCCGGTTGCCATGCTCGTCCTCCACATAATCCACCACACGGACTGAGCGGAGATTCAAGGTCTCCTCGATGATTTTGTAGCCGTTGGCCCGGGTCGTTCCGTAGGTGCTGTACGCCTGGACGCTGCTCCGGTCCCGGCTTTTGCCCTCGATACGCCAATCCCCTGTGTATTGGGAGTAGTGGACGCAAATCTTATCCCGCATATACCAGGGAGTGCCCATAAGCTCATACATGAACTGATTTACCACATCAACGGGGAGCCATGTAGCACCCAGGCGGACGGAAATCTCGGCAGCGGTCAGGTCTGTGGGCTGCACAGATTCCAGGGCCTGCACATTGACCGTATAATCCTCGGGGTGGAGCTCTGCGCTGCACTTGGCAATGGCCAATTTCTCCCGGACATTGCCGGACAGGTACTCATCAGCGGGGAAGTACTTGGGAAGATTGCCGTCACCCTCATAGAGCGGATTTAAGAAGATAACGCCCTGGAGGTCTTGATAAATCTCCTTCTCCGTCTTGCCGGTGAGCGCCATCATGTAGGGCATATCGACTTTAGCTCTTTCGCCCATGGACAGGGCCAGTGCCTCGGAGGACGTATCCACATGGCTGACCATCACGCGCCGCTTGATGGTGCGCTTACTGAACATATCCGCCTTGCGGACAAACTTGCCCTCATCGTCCAGGACTTCCAGGGACGAAAGCAGGAAGTAGGAGCTATCCAACCGGAACGCGGTGTTGTTGGCCCGGGCGGTAATGCGCCCGTATTTCCGCACGAACACATCATAGAGTGTATTGAGCTTCCGCTGCTCCGCCTGGATGTCCTCATCCGGGTAGTCCTCGGTCTGGTACTCGATGAGCGTCCGCACACAGTCCCGGAGGCCAATCAATCCCTTGATGCGGCCTTCCGCCGTACCGGACACACGGACGGGGGTCATGCAGCTATTTTCCCGGTAGTACACTTTGCCGTCCACCAGCGTATAGCTGTAATTGCGCACCGTCGGGTCAGCCGGAATGGAATCGTCCGCCTCCGCGTCCTCCACGTCGGCGGGGGCAGCTTCGGTGTAGATACCGTGGATGTTCTGGATGACGGCGGCAAGCTGTTCCCCAAGGTCAACCCCTTCCATGGGCGCCACGGTAAAGTCCTGCCTGCCGTACTGGGTGTTTTCCGAGGTCTGCACACCCAGCACCATCTCCGGGTGGTCGGCAAAATAGCGGTTGATGGCAAAGCCGTTGGCGCTCTCCCCCAGCTGCACCCATGCAGGCTCGGACAGGTCGATATGGTCCCGCTTTTGCAGGATGATGATGTCCGTCACGACTTCCGTGCCGGCGTTGGCCTTGAAGGCGTTGTTGGGCAGACGGATGGCCCCCAGCAGCTCCGCCCGCTGGGCCAGATACTTGCGGACCGTGGTATCCTTGGCGTCCATGGTGTACCGGCTGGTGACAAAGGCTACGATACCTCCGGGGCGCACCTGGTCCAGGGCCTTGGCGAAGAAGTAGTTGTGAATCGAGAAGCCCAGCCGGTTATATGCCTTGTCGTTGACCTGATAGGAGCCGAAGGGCACGTTGCCCACGGCCACGTCGAAGAAGTCCTTGGGGTAATTGACGCGCTCGTAGCCCTGGACGGTAATGCTGGCGTTCTGGTAGAGCTGCTGGGCGATGCGCCCGGTGATGCTGTCCAGCTCCACGCCGTACAGCTTGCTGTCGGCCATGGTTTCCGGCATACAGCCAAAGAAGTTGCCCACGCCGCAGGACGGCTCCAGGATGTTGCCGGACTGAAAGCCCATGTGGGAGAGGGTATCATAGATGGCCCGGATGACCACTGGGGTGGTGTAGTGGGCGTTGAGGGTGGACGCCCGCGCAGCAGCATACTCGTCCTCGGTCAGCAGGGCCTTGAGCTCGGCGTACTTGCTGTGACGCTCGTCAAAGCAGTCCGCCAGACCGCCCCAGCCCACATACTGGGCCAAAATCTCCTGCTCCTCCGGGGTGGCGAAGCGGCCTTCTGCCTCCAGCTTTTTCAGCAGCCAGATGGCTTTTATATTGCGGGCGAATTTCTCGCCGGGGGTGCCCACGCCCAGCGCGTCGTCGTGGATGCGGTAGTTATACCGCTGTTCCTCCGGGATTTCCGGGTGCAGGACGGTGGGAGAGATTTTTCTGGGTCTGCGCTGTGCTGGTGGGGCGGCGGGTGCCTCCTCCCGCTGCTCCGGCTCGGTCTGCTCCGTGGCGGCTGGGGTCTCGGTCTCCGGCTGGATGGTCTGTGCCGTGTTCAACAGATGTTCGTTCAGGGGATTTTCGGCCAGCTTGGCGTCAAACTCGGTACGCGGCATGACATCCTGAAACAGCGGGCAGTCCGGTTCGCACAGGGTCACATTCTCGTCGCCATAAGCCACCAGTACATATTCTTTACTCCCAATGTGAACCGTGGTGCCCAGAGGCAGGTGATGGGATTTCACCGGCTCGGGGGCTGCCTCCGGCTCGATGGGCTCGGGGCGCTCCGGCGCATTTATCCCAGGAATGCCGGAACCGGAGACCGCTGCGGCCTCCGGTTCGGGTTCTGGATTTGATTGTGTCGCAGGGGCAGGCTGCTCCACCGGCTCCGCCCGGTCCCGGCTCTTTGGCATGGGACGCCGGGGCGCGGCGGGCTTTCGCCTGAGCTGGCGCTGCGGGGCATCCTGCGGCAGGCTCCGGGCCAGCTTACCCAGCTCCAGCAGCAGGGCGCGGGCGATATTGCTGGCGGCGTTGCCCAGGACGGATAGCGTCTGCGGCGTGGAGAAGTCATAGATATGCTCATAGTCGGCGTCATCATAATACTGGTCAGCATCCACGCCGCAGCGGGTGAGGACGATATAGCCGACACTGGCTTCCAGCGGCAGACGGAGCCACATGGAAAGATTTAGTTCATCCAGTTCTTCCAGCAGGCTGTCCGCCTTGACCTGCTCCATCTGCTCCAGATAGCAGGCAAGCTGGTTCTGCACCGCCAGCTCACAGATTTTGATGATTTTTTCTTCAAATCCCATGCCGGTGATACCGGCGTCCGGGTACATCTGCTCCAGCTTTACGGAGACGGCCTCCTGTTGCTCCGGGCGGATGGTCCACAGGCGCAGCGGACGTCCAAGCCGTTCCCGGCTGGGATGGGTGTCTGATACGTCAAAGACGTAGCGCAGGCGTGGCCTGCGGCCCCTGGTGTCAATCAGGGCAATGCCGTGTGCGCCCCGGTTGACCCAGCGGCCCATCCGGTCATTCCAAAGGGACAGTTCCGCGCAAGCCGTGGCGTCTGGTCGCTGACCAAAAATCAAAAGTTGGTCTGAGAAACTGTACTTGTAGACGCGGGCGGCAGTCTGGAGAAACTGCCGCCACGCGCCCCGATGGGCGGTCAGGTCGGAGGTGAGTTTGTCGGCCATACCGATGACCGCTTGCAGCTTACTTGCCATAAGGGTGCTCCTTTCTCTCCGGTCTGTCCCACTCTGTCGCGGCTTGCCGGTTATTCGATTTCGTTCAGGATTTCATCGATGGGCTCAAACCCAAAGCTGTCCGTGTAGTAGGCGTGGGTTTCCCCGCCCTGGTGCAAAATCACGATGTCACTTACGGACATAGAGCGCATTTTACGCCCGAAGGGGCGTGTGTCCTGGTTGTGTCGGGCAAAAAGGGTCTCCAGGTCGGTTCCGCTGCCCAGCATCCCGGTATAGACGCGGGTATAATCGGCCAGGGAGATGCGGTCTTTTGCCTCGTCATAGCTGCGGTAGCAGTAGTCCGTGTGTATATTGGCCTGATAGACCTCATAGTAGTCCGCAGTCCCGCCCTCCGGCGCGTAGATGCTCCCGGCACGCTCCATAATGCCGGCGAATTCCAACATATGATAGACGGTGTTACCGATTTTCGCGTGGGCATCGTCAATGTACGTGCAAGGCAGGATGGACACTGTACCGTCATAACGGGTCAGCACGATATTGCTCCCGTCCGGGATAGTCATAACCTCGTGGTACGCGCTGTCCACAAAGCGGATGCGCCGGTCGGGCGCTTCAGTATTGGTTGAATCTTTCATGGCTATCTTCCTTTTTGATAAGTTTGGTAGGGAGAAAGAGATAGGTCTGTTGCCCCACGGGCTTGCGCCCGTGGGGGATGGAAATTATTTGATTGACAGCCGCCTGACGGCGGCTGTACAGGTTTACAGGCAAAAGCTGTGGCTGCTTCAGAGAGCACGCCCCAGCGGGGCTTTCCAGGCTGTCACTCACCCACTGTCACGCTCCCTGTAAACCGGGGGTTTCAGGGGGGCGGAGCCCCCCTTAGGATAAATGTGAGAACGAGAAATCCTGATTCCTCCTGGTGTTTTGATGATAAATGGAATACAAAATGCGATGTGTGCAGGGTGTGCAGGGTACAATTACCCGTTTCTCACACAAAAAAATCAAAATCCAGTTAAAATAAAAAGTGTGAGAAAAGATAGTTTCTACCCTGCACACCCTGCACACCACTGTAACCTTAAACATTGGGCACGGCCCGAGCCCCGCCCAGTGAGTGTAGGCAGAGGGGGGCGAAGCAAGCACCGCCCTGGGCCCTGCGCCGGTATTCATCCTGCGGCGGGTATCTGCCCTCAGAAGGGCGGCGCGTCGTCCCCTTCATCCGTGCAGCAGGTCTCGCCGTTGGCGATACTGCTCTCGGGGATGTCCCGCTCATCGTGGCCGTGGATATTGCCGTGGATGCAGCCATTCCGCCGCCAGAACAGGATGGGTCTGCCGTCCTCCAGCTCATAGCTCCGAATGTCATTCTCAGGGTCGTCGAGGCGGCGGCACATTTCCTCTACCTGTGCGTCGTCGGTATCGCTGAACTGATGGTCGAGCTCCCCGCAAAAATAGGCGTAAATCTGCATCATCAACATCTCCTATCCATTGTTGTTATTTTTCCATTCGCGCCACGCCGCGTACTGCTCCTGGCTCATGGGCTCCGGCTCCGGGGTGGTGATATACTCCTGGGGCCCGAAAATGGCAACGCCCATCTTCGGGAGCTCCTGCCGCGTGATGACCTTTGCCGGGATATTCGGACTGCTGCTGGGTATCTCGATACGCACAAGGGTCAGGAGGCGGTCATAGTAGTAGTCCACATCCAGATAACGCTCCTCGGCGTCGGTCATTTCCAGCTCATAGATGTACTTGGCGAGGTCTCCATAGACATTCAGGCGGGTGGGAGCCTGCCTGTCGTCGTTGCTGTCATAGAGCGTGATTTCCCGGGCGGTCTGACCCTGGGCCATCATCCCGGATATGGAGCCGTGATAGCGATATAATCTACTCATGCTCTCTCCTATCTCGAATGTACGCGGCAAGCAGGCTGCTTTTATAGCAGTAGCAGTACAGGTTGTACTCGCCCTTGTGGGGATTAAGCCGCATATAATAGGCATGGTCCTCTGTGTCCACACGGATTCCATACTCACGGCTGTTACCATAGGATGTATCGGGGTGGGAATAGCAGTATCGAGCCAAAGAATCCCGGTTTTTGAGAATCCCACTGTAAGCGTCGTCAAAACGCAGAGCGTTGATGACAGCATCAAACTCACCCTTGAACGCCGGTGTTTTTAGGTCTGTCCGAAAATCATTCCAGGTACTGTAAAACCCTTTTCCGCTGCTGTCCATGTCGGCCCGGAGATAGCCGATACACCCCATCTGTTCCATAATTACCTGCTCTTGCGAGTAGGTAAACTCCCTCTCCCCGGGAATAATCGGCCTGATGCTCATATTCATTTCTTTGCTTCCTCCTTCCGTTGTTCATGCTCTGCAACTTTGGCCTTGGCCCACTCGGGCAGCTTGTCCATGTCAGCGATACCCAGCACATCCCCAATCTCCCACCGGCACTTTTCGCCGGAGTAGAGCTCCTGGAAGAACACCGCACGGCCTCCGGCATTGGGCTGGCAGCCGAAACCGCTGAGTGCATAGCCGAGCTGGTAGTCTGCGGAGCGGTATTCCGGCGCGAGACTGCTGGGCCGCAGGATAATCAGCTTGCCCACCAAGGATTCCTCCGGCTGGCGCTTGCGGCAGTGGTCCATCGACAACGCGGCAAACGGGAGGCCCCGTTCCGCCCGCTGCTGCTTTAATGTCTCCACCTGCTGCTGGAGCCTCTGGGAAAAGAGCTCCACGGCCTCAAAGTAGTCATCGCTGCCAACAGCTTTCGTGAAGCGGGGAAAGCCCAGAAAATCCACATCCTGATAGCAGGTCAGATAGGGTGCTTCCTTGTCCTCCGGGTTATGGCCCATCAGGAGCGTCCTGCCCCCGATGCGGAGCCGCTGCGTGATTTTGTACTCCCCCGCCATGTCCTGGTTAAAGTCCTCCGCAGAGACAAGAACCGTATAGCAATCCTCGCACTCGATGCAGACATCGCTCGGGTCATCACTGTTCCCGTAGGCCACGCAGGAGATTTCGTGCCCCACATGGGGCAACAGTTTTTCGGTCATCCAGTTTTTCATACACGCACCTTCCTTCTTATGTATCGCAGGGGCGGGCCCTTTGGCCCGCCCCTCCTGTTTTGTCAAATGGGCAGCTCCCCGTCCTCATCATCGTAGCCCTCGTCAGTGTTGGGCTGCTCGGCCTCGCCCTTGGGCCGGTCACCGAAGTAGGCGCGATTGGCCACAATCTCGGTGGCGTAATGTCGATTGCCGTCCCGGTCTACCCAGGGCCGGAGCTGCAACCGGCCATCAATGATAACCATGCGGCCTTTGGTAAACCGACGGGCGATATTCTCGGCAAGGCCGCGCCACGCCACAATGTCGATAAAGTCCGTATCGTACTCGCCGTCAGGGTTTTTGACATCCCGGTCACAGGCGATGCGGAACGAACAGACGGGCGTTCCCTTGGGGGTGTAGCGCAGCTCGGGGTCGGCCACCAGCCGGCCCATGATAGAAATGTGATTCAGCATGATAGATTTTCCTCCTTAATTTTTGTCGTTTTCCGAAGCTAACTCGCGGATACAGTCATCACAGTATGGGTGCTCATACCCATCCTTGGTGTGCCAATGCGCCTTGTCCTGTCGGAGCAGCAGACCGCAGGCGTCGCAGCGCGTGTAGTGTTTATCAAAACAGGTCTGACAGATTTCCACGCCGTCGCAATCAAATGTTGCGACCTCGCTGCGCGGGACACGCTTGCCGCACTCCTCGCACTCAAAGGTCTCGACCTGCAAGCAGCCCCAGCAAACCCGGTAGCCGCAGTAGTCAGTCAGGTCAGACTCCCGGTGCCACCTGCCGCAGAAAGCACACATATAGCTTTTTTCTTTCTCGCCGGCCAAGATACTTCCCTCCTCTTGCCGTTGAACTGCAACCTTAAAGCTGGTCAAGGTATTCTCCGGCGTCCGACAAGGACGCAAAAAGCCACCTCCGCAGAGGTGGCCGCTTGAGCCCGGAGACTAATGCTGTTCCTGCACAGGCCGGAACGCAATCTCGCCGTTCATGACCAGTTCGGTCAGCTGGTCAGCCACGCTGGCTGCGGGACCGCCGTTCCAGTCGTCCTCTTTTACGGACATGACAAATTCAGGTTCCGTGAAAACATCGCTTTTGATGACCATGTCTACATAGCCGAAGCACCAGGAGTTCGGCTCGAATTTGATGGCTTCTGTCATAAGCATGGCGCCGATGGCCTGCTGGAGCATCGTATTTTCGTTCATCGTGATAGCCTCCTGATTTAATTTCGTGATGTTTACCGGCGCATGAAGTCATGCGCCGTCCAGTCAGATGCGATAGAATGCAGCGGCATTCGTGGCAGCATCCAGTTCCAGTTCTGCGCGGGTACAGCCGATTTCCTGTGCAAGCTCGGTCATCCATCGGTCAACGTCAGCCGCAAGCAGCTTGTTGTATTCGTCAATGTTGTCAGGCTTGCCGGTTTCCTGAAGCTGATTCCGGATTTCGTCGTCTTTCTGGTCGTAAGCCGTTTCGGCGTCGTCAATCTTGTAATTATAATTTAGATACAGGCCAATCCAACGCCAATACAGGAGCTTTGTGGTTGCATTGTATTCCATGATGTTACTCTCCTTCTCTCATATTGTCGTTCATGTCTTTGAACGTCAATATCTTCACCGGTGCGTGACTACACGCACCAGCCGGCGGAGCCGGCACGAACTGTCTACTGTAAATATGCGAAAGTGGGGTGATTTAATATGGCGACATCATCTATCGTGAAGGAATTTTACGTCCGGGATGCCGCTGCGTTCGAACGGCTGCGGCAAGAGTTGGATAGGGGTTCAAGCACCAGCAACACCAGCAAGCCCGCTGCGAATCCTGATGTTTTGAAGCGAAGCAGGGAGAAGCTGGCGACGTTTGAGTTCAAATCAGATGTATCTGATGATTGATAGGAAAAAGTAATACCGCAGCGGGTCTGCTGATGCAGATTCCGCTGCGGTATTCTGATTTCGTTTCGTTTGCTACGGTACTTTTTGTCCTGACGCGGCGTTTATCGCCGTGTCGATGACGTAAAATCAAGTCATTTTCGTATCCAATCAGCACCTCGAAAGACTTCCAGACAGGATATGGCCGTATTGATTTGATTTTGCACTACGGTAATGCGGCGGGCGTAATCGTCGTTGCCTCGGTTTCTTGCCTCCCAGATACGGTCAGCGAGCCGGTCGTTTGCTATGATAAGCTCGGAAATGACTTCGTCGAATTCGGTGTTGATTTTGGGACTTGCATAATTTTCAGGTTTCGGCTGGTTGCTTGCAGCTTCGCCCGAAATGAGCGACAGGACACTGATGCCGAGTGCATTTGCGATTTGCTCCAGTATATTGAATTTGGGATATACTCGATTTGTTTCCCATTTACCTATTACGGCGGACGTCACGTTGAGCTTTTTTGCAAGGTCATTTTGTGAGAGTTTGGCTCGTTCTCGGGCGTATGCAATTTTAGCGCCGATGTTGATGCTCGGCTGTTTGTTTTTTGACGTATCTGTCAACAGCTTTTTGAGGCTGATGTGAAATACTTCGGCTATCTTTTCGAGAGCAGAGATTGTTGGGTTAGCTGGATGCAATTCCCATTGTCTGAGCATCGTGAGCGATATACCGGCTTTTTGGGCAAGTTCCGGTTGAGTCATACGGGATTCTTTTCGTAACATTCTGATGCGCCAACCCAGGGTACGGGATGTGATATTGATATCAATAGTTTCGTCGCCAAAAAGAAGGACGCTCATGGGAACTTGGAGGATATCAGCAATCTGTTCTAATAGGTCAAGTCTTGGCTCCAGTGTTCCGTTTTCTATTCTTGCGATGGTGTTGTATCTTATATTGGCAATTTCGGCAAGTTCAAATTGCGCCATGCCGGCATTTTTGCGGGCGGCGGCGATGCGTTGTCCAATATTCATTTTTGATTCCTCCTCCTATTTTGATTTTCTGTTCCAGATTTTGTTCCTCCCGGCACGGCGCATGCTGCGCCGTGCCATATTCAGAAAAGCAATACCGCAGCGGGCCTGCTGATGCAGGTTCCGCTGCGGTATTCTGTTCCGGTATTATGCGTCTGTGAATAATCAAGGCATAAAATAGCCCCAGGAATTGCATGGTATATTTTTCATGCTTATAGATAGGCTTAAAAAAGCATATTTTTAGGCTTTTTAATTTAGCCTAAAAAGTTGCGAAAATGAAGTCAAAACTCGAAAATCAGCTTGATTTTTCCAAGAATAATGTGTATAATGAGAACATGTGAGACGGACAGAGTCCGTCTCGGGATTCCGATACAGGATGGATGCTGATGCATAATATGACGGAATAAAAAATATCCCGCCCCGGAATCGGGGCGGGATGCGGCAGAGCCGGCGGGTATAGGGGAGTATGATTTTTGATTCGTGTGCTCCGGTATGTCGGGGCGGTGAGGCTGTTGGGTACAGTTTACGTCCAGTTACCAGCCATTGTTTTGATTCATGCCGATTTGGCTATTGTTTTTCCCGGTGCGGCGCATCAGGCGCCGCACAACGGCAAAAAAATCCCCGCTCCGGGGTATCCGGAGCGGGGGATGGGATTGATTAGCCGAGGATGCAATCCTCACTGGTGAAGCCCATGTTGTACAGGGCCTGACAAATCTGCGCACGGGTAATCGTGTCGTTGGCGCCGAAGGTGCCTGCGGCATCATAGCCCGAGAACATACCGAGGTTCCATGCGGTGCAAATCTGAGTGACCGCACTTTCGACAAGGCGTTCATGAGAGACGAGATATTCATTTTCATGAGCCGTTGCCCACTTGTCGGCGCAGGACAGGACGGCGGCACTATCGGGGAAATCAGCGGCAGACAGTCTGACGTCGGAGACACGGCGGCCTTCGGTGTAAAAGAGTCTGAACCATACGGACTTGAAGCGGGCATTCATATAGGGCTGTCCCTTATACATAAACGGGTCAGTGTAATAGGGGATGCCTGTTTCGTCGGCCAATGCAATCAGTCCGTCAGACAGCGTAGTGTTGGCGTTGCCGTCCTGCAGAACATCGACGATATAGATTGCCGCCTCGCCACGGGTGAGGGGCTTGGCATTCGCCCAGTCAACGGTAGTGAGGGAAGTGGAATTGTTCTTCTTGGTCAGACGATTCATAATGGTGGTCAACTGTGCATCAGTGATGATGTCATCAGGGCCGAACTTACCGTTGCCATAGCCGGCAAGGACACCGTTTTCGGTCATGGTCATAATGGCGTCGTAGTACCACGCACCGGGCTGTACATCGGTGTAAGAGTTCGAGTAATTGCCGGTGGAAGTGCTGGGCGTAGTCTGCTGGGTAGGCTCTTCGGTGGGCTGGTTGGGCACAGTAACGGTCTCCTGTTCAGTAACAGCGTTGCTATTCGTGCTTTCATCGCCGGTCTGGAGCCAATAGAAGGACAACTTACCGCCGTCTTCATTGGGAATGAGGAAGTAGGCTTTCTCCTGATTCTTTTCGGAATTTACGGTCTTCCAGTTATAATCGAAAATCTGGCTGACACTGCCGGTCGTTCCCTTACAGCCGCCGAGAGCAGACGGAGCGATGAAATCTTCGTTATGACTGTTGAGATAGATGGTGACTTCGATGGTGTTATTTTCGCCGCCCGTAACGGTCATGTGGCTGTCAGGCTTAATGACGAGGGGCGTAAGCGTGAATACGTTGCCTTCGAAGTCGGGAATGGTGACGGGGTCTTTCATGTAGGCCTCGTCAAACACGACGGTCTGACCGTCAATGGAGATGGTCACCTTGCTGTAAGTCTCGTCGGGGTCAGCAAGACCGTTGAAGACCAGCGTCAGACTGAGCAGCATGGCAATGCAGAGAACGATGCTGAGGATGTTGCGAATTCGTTTCATAGTGGAAACCTCCTTGGTAATAATATTTTCGACAGGACGTAATCCTATCACCGTTTTTTCCGGCGCACGCCCTGAAGGCGGGCGCTCCATGGGCGCTTTGCGCCCGCCGCGTAAGCGGCAATCTGAATCATCAGCGGCTGCGCAAGCAGCGATTTATCCCGTATTTTTGTGCCGGTAAGTAACGGTTTGTCTTTATATTAGGCCGTTTTAATATTGCAAAAGAATTAGTCACACTTTCGCCGCTTATCGTCTATAATATTCCACGCGAGTAGAAAGACCACAAGAGCGGCAATCACAGCACAGCCAGTCGGAGTGCGAATCGCGTTGATGATACGGCCTCCGCAGGGGATATGGGCGATATACCGGGCATACAGGTTGTCTGGCGTCACGCTGATGCCATCATCAGTCTGATTAGCGTCACCTCGGGTAACAGCTCCTGCATCTGTTATGTCCACGATACGGTGGACAATTTGCTGCCCATCAGACGGGCGGGTATAGACCACGATGTCGCCCACGGATAAGTCCCCATAGTCCACCCGAGTTGTAACCAGGCACACACTGTATGTGGGGATGGTTGGCTCCATGGAGCCGGACTGTATCACACACAGACGCAAGCCGGACAGCAACAGAGATAACAGAATAACGATGCAGACACCGGCCACAATACAGATGGTACGGTGCTTTTTTATGGCTTTTTTCATTGTAATCCCTCCCTTGCACGACTGATTCCGGCAGCGATGTGCGCTGCCAACACCCGCCGTGGGAGAGTTTACCAAACAGAATTATACTCGGATATTCGCACATATTCAAGTCCTTTTTTCCACCCTATACTTTTTACATTACATAGGCGCAAGGGAAAGAGGTGGATGGTATGATTAGCTATGAGCCGCTGTTCCGGACGATGGAAAAGCGAGGGATTTCCTCTTATCGTCTGGAAAAAATGGGATTCAGTCGTGCCACATATTACGCAATCAAGTCCGGCCAGAGCGTCTCCACCAACACCATTGACCGCCTGTGCCACCTGCTCCAATGCCGGGTAGAGGACGTGATGGAGCACATCGAGACAGAGGATAATGATTGACGATATACTGCGAGGGCGTTCCAGCAGGGGCGCTCTCGCTTGTTGTTTATAAAACTAATTTTAGGGCGTGCGACGGTGTTTGTCAACGAGTGCAAAACAGCGGGAAGCCAAAATCTGCTCCCCGCTGTTTGTATATACCCTGCCTTATCTGTGTCCAATGTAACTGTTATTCCTCTACTTCGCCAAAGAGTTTCTCATAGGTGTCGGCGCTGCAATACTCCTCCACCCACTTTTTTGCCTGCTTTTCGGTAAAGGGGATGATACAACAATCACCTGCAGTGAAACCGTCATCATCTCTCGTATAGGGGGAACGCGGGCCACCATCTCCAAGGAGGAAGAACTCTCCTGTTTTCTTGAGGTACAGGTCTTCGGTGAAATACTCGAAGTTTCCGGGCTGCCCCTCAGAACGGGAGCCAATATGCTTAGCGGTCTCGGTATCATACTTGCGGCCATTGATAATCTTTTTCATTTTTTTACCTGCTTTCTGTAAATTTATGTTGGGTACTTACGGACAACAGAGATAAGGCAGACAGGGTAACTATTGTATGGGCGGATGCTATACAGCCTCCTGCCCCTGTGTATTTTGCACCACGAGCATACGGCGGATACCATATTGATACTGCTTCGGTGTAGTCGTACATATCATGGTCATGTCGTTGCCACGATACGCATTATTTTTCCAGTTATTGAGCTCATATTGGATGATGAGCGGCTCCGGCTTATCCATCATGTGGCCGACGCGGACATTTTTGCATTTGCCTTCACAATACCACCCAATGCTGGGGTCTTCTTTTAAGTGCGCCAACAGCTCATTGGTAAAAGTTGTCTTACCCACCGGAGTACCGGCTGGACTGACCTCACGGAGCCAGGACTTATATAAATCATACAAGAACTTGAAAGGGAGAAAATCCCATACGCACTGCGGGAGCATCTCGCTGACGAACTGCCGAACAGGGTCATTGTACTCTTTATACTCGGCCAGAGCCGCTCTACAAGCCTCGGGTTCAGAGAGTGTGTAGTAGTTCATATTCAGCACTCTCCAGAGGACATATTCCAATGTGTCCTGCCGGTGGAGATAGTCGTTCTTGATATATCTGCGCTCCCGACCCGTGAAGCATTTCTCAAAGGGGATGAACAGCTGGCGTCTGTAAAAGCTATCTGACCTGTCTTTCACGCGAGGCATCTCGTTCAGACACTGTACCATAAAGCCATAAAATTGATAAGCAATGGGCGTCTTAAACTTTCGGTTGATTTGGATGACGTCGTTCGTAATAACGGCCTTGAGATTGGCTGCTCTGTCTAGATATTGGCCGACATCATTCTCGTCTACGATGATGGCTTGGGAGCGGATTAACGGCTCCAGCAGGAAGTCTTTCCCAAAGTCAGCAATGGGAATGCTGGCATAAGAGCCTCGGCCTACCAGACTTCGCATCAGTTCGCAGAGCGTACCTTTGCCGTTGTTCCCAGAGGTTGAATAGAGCCACGCTGCTTTGTTCCACCGGACATGGGGGCGCAGGATAGCTCCCAGTATCTCCCAAATGCTGTTGACGATTTCAGGGTCATCGGAGAGCTCCCGAATCCAGGATTCCACATCCCAATCCGTATTGTCATCGGGGTTGTGATAGACAGGCAGCGGCGGGTTTACAACATAGTTTACACGAGATTTTGATGTGAAAATGTAATCAGGCGAGAACGGCATGAGTTGCTTGGTCTTGTAATTGAAAATACCGTTATTTACAGCTATCAGGTCTGGGTCAGTGGCTTGTTTTACTGCGGGGACAAGGCCCCGCAAAATATACATGATTTCTTCAAATTCTCGCTGACGCAAATCATACTTGTACTGCTTGGCAATGGAGAATAGCGTAGTGTCATTATTGACATAGATGCCGGCGTTCTCGCCCTGGTCGCAATACACCGCGATGATGTCGTTATCCTCGCTGGCATTTTCGCCAACCGCACGGATACGGCGGATTGGGTATAAGCGTGCCATGATTTCCGCTATTTGGGCTGGCAAAAGCGCCTTTGGTGTCCTCATCTTTTGCCCGGACCCAGATACAGCATTTGCAGCATCAATATACGACGCTACTTTGTGCAGTATATCAAATTCAATCTCATCTGGCGAGGGCACGCGTGCTGGATTTATCGTAGCAAGATAGTCTCTCGTTTGGTCACGCAAAATTTGATTATATGTCATATATGTTGGCATATCGGATGCCTCCTTACATACTGATAACGAGTATCAGAGCAGCGGATTCTGGGGGTTGCGCTCTTGATATACAGTTCGCAAAAATAAGTAGCCATCATCACATCGGTGAGCTATCCACCATGCGGCGCTGCTCTCAAGCCTAATTTGCACAAGCAGCTGTCCCAGGATATGGAGTACCATCAGATTGTGCTCTTTAATTGGCAATTCATCGAGCTCACTGCTCTGACGCCAGCTGTTGCTCAAAACTGCTTCGGCGCTCTCCAATAGTTCCGCCCGTATAAATTCCGCGCATAGTATCTGTTCTGGTGTGCCGCAGAGATATGGCAATCCAGCAGATGCTGCTTTCTGGGCCAATGCTGCTGTCTCACGTTCGAGGCAGCCGTATCCTGCATCGCTCGTATTTGCTTTCATAATGGGTTCCTCTTAAATACGTGGTGATTCCGCTTTTGATTTTCTATGATTAGAATAACACCTAAATATGCGACTGTCAATACTTGTTTTTTAATTATTATATGTTTTTAAGCACGAGGGCGTAAAGAGCAATTTTGGAGAATATAATCTAACAGTCTTTTATTTGGGCTAAACATTTTATATTTTGGCTGTTATTTAATTATTTTGTTGATTATTACTCATATTTATATTGACAACAATTTCTATATAATATATAATAAGAACATGGAGGTGGAATTGCCATGACAATCGGAGAGTGCATTCGGACTGCTCGAATTGCAGCAGGTATGACCCAAACGGAGTTGGCCGAAGCTACAGATATCCCATATCAGACCATTGGACACTGGGAGCGCAATTCGACGAGCCCGAAGTTCGATTCTGTGGAGAAAATCGCCAAGGCGCTGGGCATTACTGTGGCTGAACTTATTTCGCCCGACAGCTGCCAGTCAGACGCGGCAACAGCCCGAAATAATCTATACAAAAAGATTGATGACGAACTCCGCAAGACCGAGGAATCGGACATTGAGATGTACCGTGCATGGATGCGTATCGCTCCAATGGTCCAAAAAATCCTCTCAGAGGAGTCCGCCGCTGCTGCACCAGCTACCCGGCGTAAGCCCATGAGCAGCGAAGCGAAACGGCGCTGGTTACGAATCAATGACACCATTGAAAAGGTGACCAATTACATTGTTGACTGCGAGATGGCCGGGCGCGAGATACATCCTAATGTCGAGGATGGACTCGATGCTATGCTTCAGCTTCGGAGGCAGATGGCGACAGAATACGAACTTGAATAAAAAAAGACAAATTCCCGGACAGCCGATGCGCTGTTCGGGAATTATTTATTATGTGGCAAATTTTATGCTGAAATTTTGCCACACAGGCTATTTTCCAGGCTTCGGGAGCGTATGGATGCTCCCGGACAAGTAATAATAGGAAGAAAAATCAGGTTTCAGCTCGTTTTCCGCTCCATTTGTGGCAAAATCAAAAGAAAAATTGCCACAGCCGCCTCACATGCCGAAACCCCTGATAAATCAGTATTTTTGCGCTCCAAAGTATGGTAACGGGCATAAATCATGTGGCAAAAGTTATTCCCTGTTGCCACATACGAAACGACGATATATCGTATGTTTCGTATTTTCTGTGGCATATTTACATGTTTATATCAATCAATTCTGGAGAAAAAGAAAAATGAAAACAAATACGAAACGGTTTGAAAAAAATATGCCACATTGCCACAGATGCGTCAGCGAGGCATCCCAGCAGGCGCATACCAGCAGAGCGTATCCAGGGATGCTCCAGTTAGAGCATAGATGAGCGTGACAGCGGAGCGACAAAATCCTTCTCCTTCTCCCATGCTTCCCTTTCTGTGTAAACAGACGGGCGCGGGGCAGGATGCCGCCGCAGCGGGCCCTGGGCGCATTGTGCAAAGTGACAAATTTTATGCAGGATAATCCGCTCATGCGGCAATTTTGAGGCAAGTCTGTTCATAAATGAGCAGACTTGTTTTCGTCATTTTTTCAGCTATATTTTTGCGTATAATCACATTATATTGTGAAATTTACACATTTATAGTATAATAATCATAAAGAATCTACGGTATATAAACGCAATATCGAGGTGAACTATAATGAATGAAACACAAGAATACCTGAACAAATATCAGTCGCTTTGCATGGAGCAACTGGAATACTTATCGAGGCGAATGTACCAGCGGAGAGCAATGGACGAAGAGATAGAAGACCTGTTCAAACGTGCTAAATGGAACTATGCTTATGTCTGTTCCATACTGGAAGGCAAACAGCCGCCAGCCATTATGGAGAGTGACCCCAACAACATCGGCCCCTCCCATCCTCCTGCACCTCCCGCGCCGCGCCGGGTCGGTAGTGCGGCAGCTCGCCGTCCCAAAAAGAAACGGTCTTACAGCGGACCACGCCCCGTTTTACAGTTGGACGTCAGGGGCAATGTTCTCCGCCGCTTTGAGTCTTTGCGGCAGGCATCCGAGTTGACCGGTCTATTGGCCAATTACATCTCCATCGCAGCGCACACCCGGTCATATACGACAGATGGCTCATACTGGTGTTTTGAGGATGATTTTAATGCCTTAGTCGCAGTCGATGACGACATCACCACCCGCGTTGAGAAAGATACTGCATCTGATATACCTGACCCGAAACAGTTGATTGGAGGGCTTTTGGGCGCTGATGTATCCCGGTCCATCTTGCCAGAATCAGCCGTTGATGCGGATGCCGCCGGCGGAAAGCCAGACGATACTATATAACAGGCGAGAGCCCCGATGTCATGCGACACCGGGGCTCTTGCTTGTCTCAATCTTTGTGGGGCGTATTCCCCTGCTCCATCACATACCGGATGCAATCCAGCGCAAAAGCCCCCTCGCAGCGGTAGCCCAGCTCCTGGCTGTATCGCCGGATGCGCTCCAGCTCCGCCTCGTCCACGGTGCAGCGCAGCAGGCCCCGGCGGGCCGTCTGGTTTTTCCCGGGGATTTCTTCTCGCCAGAACGGAGCCATGCCGTAGTGCCGTAAGATGGCATTGACCTCGTATTGCTTCAACCCGAGAGTGCGGGCGACCTGTCGGAGCGTGCAAAATCTGCTCTGAGCCGCCATGCGCTCTATTTTATCTCGGAGTGTATCCGGGACGGGCTCCGGGTCAAACACGGTTTTGGTGGGTAGACCCAGCATGGTCTGTATCATGATGTACCGGTCAGGTAATAGCTGCTCCCAGGTCTTGAGACGATTCATCATGCTGGTAGTGATATTGGCGCCAAATACTTTTTCCACGGTGACTGCGCCGTGATAATTACACAGGGCGGCGTACAACTTACTCTTATCGACAATAATCCCTGTCTGCCGGGCGATTTCCATGTATCCGCTGTTCAAGAGCGCCTGATACAAGTTATTGTGAGTAGGCGGCGACACGGACGCAGGGAGCATCCAATACTCCCGCACCAGCTCACTGACCCGGAGCTCAGCGGGTGATATGTTCACATTCGTCTCCTTATCTGTCTCCATCGCTCCCAGGGGATAAAAGCAATTATTGAGCGCCAATCTCGGATTGGCAACAGCAATCTGCCGCAACCGGCACTTATGCCGGACGCACACACTGGAGAGGGGTATCTGGTGCTCCACATGGTAGTAGGGCTCCCCGTATATCTGCGTGTTCTCCTGCACACACAGCGGGCAGTATCGCAGAGCGTAATCGCCCCGGGGAAAGGTCTTCCACAGGTGGGTGGGGGTCTTGCCCCGCCCTTGGAGCAAGTCATCCAACAGAGCCTCACGCTCATTGACTGAGTACATCCTGGTATAATACGCAAACGGTGTATGATGCAATATCATGTCCCGCCCATCGAACACCCCCTTGGGGAGCTGGGACAGAACCGCATGGATGGCCGCATTGGGGTAGAGCGTCGCCATCTTGATTCCGGCTCTATTGCCAAAGAGCTGCCGCTTGACGATGTTATGCTCCCGTATGCCGCTGGACATATAGTACCGGCACAGCACGCTGTAAAACAGTTCACCCGGATAGGGCGTTGGAAACCAGGTCAGCACAATATCACCTCCTCCACCATGTCCTGGGATAGCAGCAGCTCCCGGAGCACTCCCGCCTTGTATGCCACCAGCAGGTCGCGCTCGTCCCGCTGGTCTGCCTTTCTTCCCCGTGGGACAGCGTAGAGCCGCTTGACGGGGCCGGTGTCCCTGGATGTATCCTCGGTTCCCTGTGGGCCCGGATTGCCCTCTGGCTGCTCTACGGCCCCCTCCGCCGGGGGCCGGAAGTCAGACAAGAATGTCCCCGTCCCCAGCTCCCGGGGCGGCTGGATGGCCAGATAGTCCGCTGCCGCCGCAACCATCTTGCCGTCTATCTTATCCACACCCCGCATGAGCGCCTGAGCCTGGGCTTCCTCCAGCAGCTTGGAGATATAGGCCGGGATACCGCCGCTATAATCGTATATCTGGTTAGCCAGCTTATCGGTCATAACAGCTTGCTCCGGCGTGTACTGATACGGCCAGAGGGCCCCCAAGAACGCCCGGTATGCCCCATCCGGTTTGAACGGCAAGAGCCGTGGGCCCCGTGTCCGCCGCCGCAGATACTCCTCACTCTGGAACACGGATTCTGCAAGTGTCGTCCCGGTAAAATAGACCGCCGTGCAGGTGTCGTTGGTAAGCTCGGTCAAAAAGCGTATCAGCGGCTTAATTCGGTTTGTCCGCTGGGCGGTGGCGACGACATTCTGAATCTCGTCTACCACCAGGAGGCCCACATTATAGGTGACACACAAGGTCTTGATATAAGTGGCCACGGCGCTGGCTGACCCGGCGTGAGCCCGCAGCAGATAGTCCAGGTGATTACTTCCCACGGCCATGTCCAGAGCCCGGACGATGTTGTAGGCCATGGTCTTTTGGCTGGCGTCGCTGGGGCATTCTACATGGAGCCACAGGACTTGCTTGGTGTAAAACGCCTTGCCCAGATAGGTCTCATGGCTGACCACCTGGGGCATAAGCATGAGGCAGCGTTTCAAAGTGCTGGTCTTGCCGATGCCGGGCGTTCCCAGCAGGGCGCCAGACTGTGCCTGAGCTCCATATCCTGCCCCAGAGCTGCCAGAGACGAACAGGGCGTTGATTTTAGTAACGCGCTCCCGTGATGTTAGAGTGTAATAGCTGCTCTGGAGCATCCTGTAAAGGGAATCATAGATGTAATACATATACGGCAAGGGCACGAACACCGTGGGCAGCAGGGCCAGCCCCTGACGGCGCTCGGCCATACTCATGCTCTGGCACGCTTGGGGTGGTGGAGGGCAGCACTGGATTTGCCGCTCAAACTGAGCCACATCCAGACACCCCGGCAGTGCCTCAATAAGCGGGTTTTGTGTCCCACTGTTGTCATAGACGGCCTCTACCGTCTGCATCCCGAGATTGTATTTCATGTCAGGCGTCTCCTTTCATTGGTACGATTCTGCGGGATGTCCGATATATCCTTGACGCTCCCGGTACTCTGTTCTTCCGCCTGCCGGATGATGCGCTCTATCTCACTCCGCATGGCAACGCGGGCTTCTAATTCCATCTGGCGGGCAGCTTTCTCGCGCTCCGATTCCTCACGGCGCATGACTGCCACATCGGCCATATCATAGCCGCTGTATCGGGCGCTGGACGGGGCCAGAGCACAGGGGATGAGCCGCTTATCCTCGGCAATCACATAGATATGGCTGGTGTCCTGCGGGTCGTAGGCATATTCGATTTTCGCGCCGATGGTCAGCTCTGCGCCGCGCTCCGGCAGATAGCGCAGGCCGTTACATACGATGCCCTTTCGTGTGAGCTTGCTGGACGCACGGGGTAAAGCGCGGCGGTAGAGCTCGTCCGCGTCTACATCCAGCAGGGTGCTCTTGCCCTGGTCTGTCAACCATTGCCACAGTCTTGCGGGCGTGTTGGGAGCATCCACGGGCAGGTGACCGATGTCGGTCAGGACACGGCCCTTATTGAGCGCGATAATCGTATGTATCACGATGGCCGTGTACTCGTCCAGGGTCAAGATAGCCTGCTTGCGGTAGTCCGTGGCCCACCGCTCACCCACATCGTCCCCAATGACGCCGCGCCCCCGGAGCATGGACTTGTAGCTCTCCTGGATTAAGTCCATCGCTCGCTCCACCAGGGGCTTTTCCTCGGCTCGGAACGGGGGCAGGGCTTGCCGGTCTATGCCGTAGCAGATACACAGCTCATTGATTCTGTTCCCCACAAACTCGCCGCCTCTATCGCTGATGATTTCAGAGGGCAGGCCCCGGCTGGGCCAATCCTCAGGGCGCAAATCTATCCCATAGGCCGCACAGTAGACGGTCTTGTCCATGGCTGCGTTGGCGATGCAGGCCATCATAGCGGTCTCGCCCGCGTCCAGCCCGACATAGAGACCGGCAATCAGGCCGCTGGCCGTGTCAATGGCCAGATAGACGTTGGGGCGTCCTATGACCTTGCTCCGGTCCCATTTGGACACCAGATAGATGTCCCCCTGGGTCTCGTCTACCTGATAGCAGCCAATACTCTCCCGGTACTGCATGGCAGAGCCGTACAGGGGCCTGCTGTTGCGCTGGTAGGCGGTCAGGCCCTCCCGGGCAATCTCCTTCTGCGGGTTGTCCCGAAAGTGCCGGAAATAATAGGTCCTGAAGCTGCTCCAGGATGGTATCTCGTCGGCAATGACACCCTGATTTGTGTAATGCTCCAGGATATAGAGCTCATAGGCTGTGCGGAGACTGCCACGCTTGGCCGAAAAGTAATACTTGCGGATTGCCGCCTCGTAGTCCGGTCTGCGGGTGCTCTCCCGCGGCTTGCCCTTGGTCAGGCTCCCGTGGGCCAGATAGGCATGATACAGGCGGCGCAGCCGCCTGACCGTCGTCCCATGTTCCCGGGCGATAGCGGCAAATACTGACGTACGGTGGGCCTCGTCCGTGATGCAGCGGTCATCCTCCAGGGCTGGCCGGAGCAGGTCGTATCGCTGCTGCTGGGCATTGGACTTGGGGCGCTCCCGGTTGCGGACATACTCCTCCGGCGCGGCAATCCGCTCCGCCCGTTCCAGCTCATCCCGGCTGACATAGCGGGGCATCTGGTACTCGTCGTATGCGATGACCCACGCTCCGCCGGTGCTCTGCCGGAGCACCCGGAAGCGCTCACCGGCAAGCCGAATAAACATCTCTCTCCCCCCCATTGGTGCGTCATATATGTAAGATAGGTTTTTTGTCCCACGGGCTTACGCCCGTGGGGGATGGAAATTATTTGATTGACAGCCGCCTGACGGCGGCTGTACGGGTTTACACGCAAAAGCAGGAAATGCTCCAGGAGAGTATGCAGCGGGCGGAGCATCCTGCCTGTTTCTCTCCCCTGTCTTGCTCCCTGTAAACAGGGGGTTTCAGGGGGGCGGAGCCCCCCTTTGGATAAATGTGAGAACGGGGAACTTTTGATTTACTTACATTCTTCTGTAAAGACAAGGAAATAATCTTTGCAGTGTGCAGGGTGTGCAGGGTACAATTACCCGTTTCTCACACAAAAAATCAAAATCCAGTTAAAATAAAAAGTGCGAGAAAAGATAGTTTCTACCCTGCACACCCTGCACAAGCGGGCCTACACGCCGGCGCAGCCACAGGAGCGCACGGGGGAGCCGCGCCGTCCCCGGCCTATTGCCCGGTTATCACAACCTTCCAGTCGTTTACGCCCAGCGCCGCCCAATACCGCCTGGACAGTTCCAGCTTTTCGATTTCAGCCCGCTTCGTCAGGTCGGTGGCGCTGACCAGCTCCCGAACGGCGGCGGTGCCGTCAGCGTGGCGGATGTAAAAATCACTGCTCCACTGCTCCCGGAAATACTCGCCCCGAATGTCTGTCTTTTGGACGCTGTTCAGCCGGGTGGCGTCCAGGCGCTTGCACGCCTCGTAGGACACAACCTCGGGACGCTCCTCCAGATACTTGCTGTACGCCCTCGCCGCCTCGCTGTGGACTACCACCATTCCGCCGTTCTTGGGGCTGTGATAGGAGATGTCCCTGACCCTCTTTCCGGCCCTGTCCATAAAAATCACCACCTTTTGAAAACTCGGAATAATTGCCCCAAACTCGGCGTAATTCCCGGGAGAATTATTCGGAGTTTTGTCAGGGCACAAACCAGACTGCAATATTTTCTCTGTATTTCCCCTGTATTTCCGGCAGGTCATGCTCATTTTCTGACTTTTTCCGTTTTTCTCAATCTCCGAATAATTCTCCGGGATTTTGCAAAATCTCGGGATAATTCGATTTATTCTGAGATACTATGTCCCAGTAACACGGAAAACCGTCACGCAGTCTCACGTATCCTGGCAGGGACGAAACAGCACATGTCCCAGTAACACGGAAAACCGTCACGCAGTCTCACGTATCCTGGCAGGGACGAAACAGCACATACCCGGCAGCTCATGTAATATTTTACCCGGGAGCGCACCCGCACTCCGCGGTGT